>NZ_JBFRDW010000080.1:0-13642 GCF_052113985.1 Pseudoduganella sp. RAF53_2
GATCTACCTCCGGGCAAGGTGACCGAAGTACGTTTCACTCCTCAGAAGGCGGGCAAGTTCGACTTCTTGTGCGATAACTTTTGCGGCAGCGGCCACGAGGAAATGTCAGGGCGGATCGTAGTGGTGGACTAAATAAAAACTCTCTAATAGAGGAGATGCCATGCGTATCCTGCTTCTGCTGCCCTTCCTCGGGCTGCTACTCACGCCTTTATACAATATCGAGGAACCCCGCTTGTTCGGCTTCCCATTCTTTTACTGGTACCAGTTCGCCTGGGTGCCAGTCACTTCCCTGCTGATCTGGATCGTTTATAAGAACGGCAAAAACAAGGGAGAGGAATGATGGACATGCAGATCAACTGGGTGGCGCTTGGCGTCTTCATCTTCTTCTTCGTGCTCGTCACTGTGATGGGTTTCCTGGCCTCCCGCTGGCAAGGCGGCGGCACTGAACACGGCGGCGGCGACCTGCAGGAATGGGGCCTGGGCGGCCGTAACTTCGGCACCTGGATCACCTGGTTCCTGGTCGGCGGCGACTTCTATACCGCCTACACCGTGATCGCGGTGCCTGCGCTGGTATATGCAGTCGGCGCCTACGGCTTCTTCGCCCTGCCCTATACCATCATCGTTTATCCGATCGTCTTCATCATCATGCCGAAGCTGTGGAAGGCATCGCACGCTGCCGGCCACGTGACGGCGGCGGACGTGGTGTATGGCCGCTACGGTTCGCGCTCGCTGGAATTCGCGGTGGCGCTGACCGGCGTGGTCGCCACCATGCCGTACATCGCACTGCAGCTGGTGGGTATGGAAGTGGTCATCAAAGCACTGGGCCTGACGGGCGAACTGCCGCTGGCTGCCGCCTTCATCGTGCTGGCCCTTTACACCTACTCCGCAGGCCTGCGCGCACCGGCGCTGATTGCCTTCGTCAAGGACCTGATGATCTACATCGTGGTGCTGGTCGCCGTGGTGCTGGTGCCTGCGAAGCTGGGCGGCTACGGCGCCGTGTTCAGCGCCGCAAGCGACGCCTTTGCTGCAAAAGGCGGCAACACCGGCCTGACGCTGAAACAGCCGCAGTTGCTGCCTTACGCCACCCTGGCACTGGGCTCCGCGCTGGCTGCCTTCATGTATCCGCATACGCTGACCGGTATCTTTGCCGCCAAGAGCGCCGATACCATTCGCAAGAATGCGGTGTTCCTGCCTGCGTACACCATCCTGCTTGGCCTGATCGCTCTGCTGGGCTTCATGGCTTATGCGGCACACCTGAAGGTCGCCACCAATAACGACGTGGTGCCGGCGCTGTTCAACGCCCTGTTCCCAAGCTGGTTCGCAGGCTTTGCCTTTGCGGCCATTGCGATTGGCGCGCTGGTGCCGGCGGCGGTGATGTCGATCGGTGCGGCCAATCTGTTCACCCGCAATTTCTGGAAGCCTTACGTCAATTCCAACGTCACGCCGGAAGGCGAAGCGAAAGTGGCGAAGATGGTTTCGCTGGTGGTGAAAGTGGGCGCGCTGGTGTTCATCCTGTTCCTGCCGACCAAGTTCGCACTGGACCTGCAGCTGCTGGGCGGCGTGTGGATTCTGCAGACCTTCCCGGCTGTGGTGTTCGGTCTGTGGCTTAGCTGGTATCGCGCACCGGCCCTGCTGGCCGGCTGGGCGACCGGCCTGGTGGCAGGCAGCTGGCTGGCACTGGCCGACGGCATCAAACCAGTGCACACCTATATGCTGGGCGGTGAAAGCTACACGATCTATACCGGCCTGGTGGCGCTGATCCTGAACATCATCGTCGCATCTGTCATCCAGCTGGCAATGGGCTCGCAAAAAGCCGGCGCACCTGCCAAGGCTTAAGCAGTAAGGGCGTGGCGCCGGCGCGCCACGTCAATCCCCCGGCGCCCACCAGCGCCATCGATATCCCGGAAGGTTAAGGCACCGCCGTGCGTGTGGGTTGCAGGACGGCTGTAGCTTACTTCGCCTCGGTGGCGACCTTGAGCGGGTTGCGTTCGCGCGTGACGAAATCCGCAACCAGCGCGCGCCACTGGTCCATGCGTTTGATGTCGGTGGCGCGGTTCCAGGCGGCGCCCATCAGGTAGTGCAGCGGCTCGCCCGATTTGACCTTGACCAGCAGCAGGGAGTTCTTGTCGTCCTGCGCGAAGGACGTGCTGCCGTTGGCAATGGCAATCGCCGTCCCAAAGTCGCCTTTGCTCTTTTGCTGCACCCATTGCAGCACAGCGCCGCTGGCCGCATCGTTGGCCACTTCCACTTTCGCATCCTGATCCTTGTCCGACGGCGTCTTGTTCACGCCGACAGCCACGGTCAGTTCAGGTTTTCCGAACTGGAAAACGCTGGTGACGCGGTCGAACTGCTGGCCAGCATCCAGCGAGATGCGCTTGGTTTCGGAAACGGCCACGCCGCCGCCATCCCAGGTTTCGTACGTCACTTCAAACACGGTGCGCACCGGACCGTTCGCCAGCACTTTCCACGTCGCGTAATTACGGCCGGCCCACAGGCGCTGACCATCCCAGATGCCGGTACCGCCAAGGCCGCGCGAAGTGCCGACGTTGTACATGTCCATCCCCTCGCCTTCATCCACGTGGTAATGGTCATGCCCCTTGTTGTACCAGCGGTCGACGATCGGATAGCTGACGCGCTTGAACCAGATATCGATGCCGCTGGTGACGAGGACTTCCTTGCCCGAGCCGGCCGGTGCCGGCGCGGCCAGCGCGGGACCGTACATGCGGTGGCCGATCCTGTCGTTCTCCCACGCGAAATCGTCCAGACGCTCAGGCACGTAGCGGCCGAAAGTTTTGGCCGGGAACACAGGCGCCACGCCGTCGATCTTCTCGACCGTGAAGTGCGCGGTCCTCTCGCCTTTCGCGAAATCGTGCTGGAACAGCAGCTCGCCATACGCCGCGCCGACGTTCTTCGGGTCCTTCAGCTGCGGCGCCACATTGGTCACCTGATAAGGCAGCACATTGCCCTTCTCGTCCTTCACCACGATCTGCTGCAGGCGCGCGCCCGGCAATGCGGTGTTCACGGAAGTCCACGGCACGGCAACCGTCTCGGAAGGACGCGGCGCATCGAGATCATTGATGACAGTGACAGTCATGCGCTCGGCAGCAGTCGCTGCCAGCGGCAAAGCGAGGGACAGGAAGAGCAGTTTGTGCATCGGTGTTTCCCTTTACGTTACGGGCGCCGGATTAAACAGGACCAGCGCGTTGTGAAGACGATGATGCTCCGCCCAGGTTTTCTTCCCGCTGGCGACATCAAGCATCAAATGAAATAACTCCCAGCCTACATCGGCAATCGTGGCGTCGCCGCTGGCGATGCGGCCCGCGTTCACGTCCATCAGGTCGTGCCAGCGGCGCGCCAGATCGTCGCGCGTGGCGACCTTGATCACCGGCACGGGCGCCAGGCCATACGGCGTACCGCGCCCCGTCGTGAATACGTGCAGATTCATGCCTGCCGCCACCTGCAGCGTACCGCAAATGAAATCGGATGCCGGCGTAGCTGCATAGATCAGGCCTTTCTGCTTCAGCTTTTCACCCGGCGGCAGCACGCCCGAAATCGGCGCGGAGCCGGACTTCACGATCGAGCCCATGGCCTTTTCGACGATGTTCGACAGCCCGCCCTTCTTGTTGCCGGGCGTCGTATTCGCACTGCGATCCACGCCGCCGCGCTTCAGATATTCGTCATACCATTTCATCTCGCGAATCATGGCGTGCGCCACTTCGGGCGACACGGCGCGCGCAGTCAGCTGGTCGATGCCGTCGCGGACTTCCGTCACTTCAGAGAACATGACCGAGGCGCCGGCACGCACCAGCAAGTCCGTCGCATAACCCACCGCCGGATTGGCGGTCACGCCGGAGAAAGCATCGCTGCCGCCGCACTGCACGCCTACCACCAGCTCGGATGCGGGCACGGTTTCGCGGCGGCGCTGGTCCAGCACCTTCAGATGTTCTTCTGCCTGCGCCATGATGGAATCGATCATCGACTCGAATCCGACATGTGCAGCATCCTGCAGGCAGACGACCGGCACGTCCGCATCCAGGCTGCCTTTGATCGGAATCACACCCCGCGGCATCAGGCGCTGTGGCTGCAGCTTCTCGCAGCCCAGRCTCACTATCATGGCCTGGCCGCCGAAGTTGGGATTGAGGCTGATATTGCGCAGCGTGCGGATCGGAATCACGCCGTCCGGCGCGTCGATGGCCACGCCGCAGCCGTAGCTGTGCTCCAGCGGCACCACATCTTCCACGTTAGGATATTTCGGCAGCAGCTCGGCACGGATGCGGCGTGCCGCGTGTTCGACCACACCGGCCACGCATTGGACAGTGGTCGTGATGGCCAGCAGATTGCGCGTGCCCACGCTGCCGTCCGGATTGCGGTAACCCTGAAAGGTATAGCCTTCCAGTGGTTCCATGACTGGCGCGGCGTGGCTCGCGATGGGAAGGTTGTCGAGCGCGCGCGCTTCGGGCAGCGTCACCAGCGCTTCACTGATCCAGCTGCCGGCAGGGATGTCGCGTGCGGCAAAGCCGATGGTCACGTTGTAGCGCCGAACCGGGTCGCCTTGTTTCAGGTCGGCCAGCGCCACTTTGTGCCCTTGCGGCACACCATCTTTCAGCACCAATCCGTTTTCCAGTTTTGCGCCACTGGTCAGGCCACCGTCATTTGCAACAATAGCAACATTGTCGTCCTCGTGCATTAGTATGATGCGTGGCGTAGAAGAGGTCATAATGGTGGCTTTGGCCCGTTTTCTTAAATTCAGTATGGCGGAAATAACTCACTTTGGCTAGTCCGCATTGCATATTTGGTCTGACCGCCTTAGAATCATCCCAACAGATACATGAAAAAAACAAACATGAACGCGACACCTAAAAAACTGCCCGAACTCGTCGCACCCGAAACCCGCCTGTACCGCCAGGTGGCGGACAAAATCCAGGCCATGATTGCCGATGAAGGCATCGCGGCCGGTGAGCGCCTGCCCTCCGAACGCGACTTGTCCGCCAAGCTCTCCGTCAGCCGCGCCTCCTTGCGCGAAGCGTTGATTGCGCTGGAACTGTCGGGCGTTGTTGAGGTGCGCGGCGGTTCCGGCGTGTATGTGAGCACGAAGAGCGAGGAAACGAAGTCGCTGTCCGAAGCAGGTCCTGGTCCGTTCGAAGTGCTGTCCGCGCGCCGCCTGATCGAATCCGAAGTGGCCGCCATTGCAGCACGGGTCGCAACCGATGGCGCCATCGACACCATCCTGCGTGCCGTGGAAGAGATGGAGCGCCATCACGACAACTACTCGACCAACGAGCACCTGGACCGCAATTTCCACCTTGCGATTGCCGCCGCAACGGGCAACAGTGCACTGGTTGGCGTGATGAATTATCTGTGGGACCAGCGCGGCCGCCTGTGGCACAAGTTGAAGGAACACTTCCAGACCGAAGAGCTGCGCAAGGAAACGCTGAGCGACCACCGCCAGATCTTCATGGCCATCGCAAACCACGATCCGGCCGGCGCGCGCCAGGCCATGCGCGCCCACCTGGAACGTGTGACGCGCACTTTCTCGCGCGGATAAAGATACTGACCGTGAGACCACGGCCGCCTGCGTGCGGCCCCCGTCAATAACGGCACGGAGTACGCGAGGTGCTCCAACATAAAACCAGATGGAGACACTATTTTTATGACCTCGCGTATTCCGCAATGGGCGGCCGCCCTCTTTGGTCTGGCCCTTTCCGCTTCCGCATGCGCCGCTGATGTGCGCGTAATCCTCGTCGGCGATTCGACCATGGCCACCAAAAGCGGCTATGGCGATGCACTGTGCGCCCGCTTCTCTCCCGCCGTCGAATGCATCAACCTTGCCAAAGGCGGCCGTTCATCCTCGTCCTTCCGCGCTGAAGGCTTGTGGGATAAGGCCATGGACCTGGTGCGCGAGTCCAGAGGCAGGCCAACCTATGTACTGATCCAGTTCGGCCACAATGACCAGCCGGGCAAGCCGGGCCGCTCCACGGATCTAGTGAAAGAATTCCCCGTCAATATGGCGCGCTATGCCCGCGAGGTGCAGGAGCTTGGCGCCACGGCGGTTCTCGTTACGCCACTCACGCGCCGCACCTTCAAAGGCGAGTATGTCGGCAATGACCTCGCGCCATGGGCCGCCGCCACGCGCAATGCCGCGCGGGAGACGCGCGCGCCGCTGCTTGAGCTGAACGCCGACAGCCAGGCCACCGTTCAGAAGCTGGGCCAGGACGAAGCCGACACACTGGCACAAGCGCCGAAACCCGATCCCAAATTCGACCGCACCCATCTCGGTGAAAAAGGCGCGCATCTGTTCTCCGGCATCGTGGCCGGCGAACTGCATCGTGCCGTCCCCGCGCTGAATAAATACTACAACTGAGGAGACGCATGCATTTTTCGAATTTTTCCCGCCGGGAGATGCTGAAGCTGGCGGCCACCGCCGGCGCAGCGATCGCCCTGCCGGCGCGCGCCGGGCTGTCGGGCGATCCGTGGCTGACCGCCGACGCGATCGTCAACCGCCTGAAACGTCCGCTGAATTTCCCCAAGCGCGATTTCCTGATTACTGATTTCGGCGCAGCGCCCTGCGCCACGCGCAAGGTGAAGGCCTGGGCGTCGCACGATGAACAGGAAATGCTGCCGACGCCGGTGGAAGACGCCAAGGACTGCTATGCCGCCATCAAGGCGGCCATCGATGCCTGTGTTGCCGCCGGCGGCGGCCGTGTCGTCATTCCAAAGGGCGACTGGTTCTGCGCCGGCCCCGTGGTGCTGCGCTCGAACGTGCATGTGCATTTGCAGGCTGGCGCACATCTGTTCTTCTCGCAGAAGCCGGAAGACTACGCCAGGTATGGCGATTACGACTGCGGCCCGAACGGCAAGCTGACGCTGTCGCGCTGGCAGAGCAACGACTGCCTGAATTACTCGTCCATGATCTACGCCTTCAACGAGGACAATATCGCCCTCACCGGCGAAGACTGGACTTCCGTGCTGGACGGCCAGGGCGGCGTTCCCTTCAACGCCGACGGCGAATGCTGGTGGACCTGGAAGGGCCGCAACCGCACCATGAACGCCGTGTCGCAGAACACCATTCCCGGACACAAGGCGGGCCAGCTGTCGCAAGTGACGCCGAATCCGCTCAATGCCCCGCTGTCAAAAGTGGCGCCGTGGCTGTCCGAGGCGGATCGCAAGCAGATCGAGGGCGAAGGCAATAAGTGGAGCCACGATGAGCAGTATCTGCCGGCACTGTCCGAAGCGGGCGTGCCTATCGGCCAGCGGGTATTCGGCAAAGGCCATTACCTGCGCGCGCCGATGATCCACCTGATCGGCTGCACCAATGTGCTGCTGGAGGGCTACCACGTCATCCACACGCCATTCTGGCAGCATCATCCCGTCCATTGCCGCAATCTGGTGATCCGCAAGGTACACGCCGAGAGTCTTGGCCCGAACAGCGACGGCTTCGATCCGGAGGCCTGCGACCACGTGCTGGTTGACCAGTGCACCTTCGATACCGGCGATGACTGCATCGCGATCAAGGCAGGCAAGAACCGCGACACGCAATTCGGCCCGTCGCAGAACATCGTTATTCAAGGCTGCACCATGCAAAGCGGCCATGGCGCCGTAACGCTGGGTTCTGAAATGGCAGGCGGCATCGAGAATGTGTTTGCGCGCGATCTGGTGTTCGAGAACAAGAACTGGGCGAGCAATCCGCTTAACACGGCGATCCGCCTGAAGACGAATATGAACCGGGGCGGCTATCTGCGCCACTTCTACGTGAAGAATGTGCGTATCCCAAACGGCGTGCAGATCAGCCCATCGTTCTATGCTTCTCTGCCCGGCTCTCCGATCGCTTCGCGCACCGTGGCCACGGCTGCCGGCGCTGTGGTGACTTTCGACTGCGACTACACCCCGACGGCAGATACGGTGCGGGTACGCCCACCGGAAGTATCGGATGTCCATATCTCGAACGTCACCGTGGGCAATGTCAGCAAGGGCGGCAAGAGCGGCTCCTGCTACCAGGCCGTAGTGATTCTTGGCCCGGTCGCCTCGGACTACAATGGCCCGCAACC
This sequence comes from Pseudoduganella sp. RAF53_2, assembly GCF_052113985.1. NCBI lineage: Bacteria > Pseudomonadati > Pseudomonadota > Betaproteobacteria > Burkholderiales > Oxalobacteraceae > Pseudoduganella > Pseudoduganella sp. RAF53_2. The sequence continues at coordinate 8,046 of NZ_JBFRDW010000080.1, forward strand.
CATGCCGAACGTGCTGCCGGTGCGGCGCGTGACCATCAAGGACTGCGACTTCGGCAATCCGGTCAACAAGGAACAACCGCTTTATCTGTACAACGTGCAGGGAATGAAGCTGGAAAACGTAACCATCTCCGGCAAGCGCACTGACGCTAACCTGTCGGCCTGAAAGGAAGCAAGTGAAACGCAATTACAGCCTTATCCTCGCTGGCGCGGTACTCGCCATGTCAGTCAACGCCGCTTACGCCGATGGGCCTTACCGCAATCCGGACAACAAGAGCCTGAAGGACGTTGGCGAGGGCACGTATCCCATTCCCTACAAGATGCCGCAGGTAGCGGAAATAACCGAGTCCCTGAACCGCATTCGCGCTTACATGGACAAGGTCACGCCGACCCGCGTGATCAGCAAAAAGACGGGGCAGCCGATCACCGATTTCAGCACGCCGGTAGCCGATGCGATCATCGAGCCTGCGCAAGGCGACTTCGGCATCATGGTCTACGAAATGGGCGTGGTGCACGCAGGCCTGATCAAGGCGCGCCAGGTGACGGGCGACGAACGCTTTACCGCCATGACGGAACGCCATCTGAACTTCGTCGTCCAGATGTACCCCTACTTCAAAAAGCAGGAAGAGATGTTCAAGCTGGAGCGCAATAACAGCTTTGCGCGCCTGATCGACCCGCGTTCGCTGGACGATGCAGGCTCCTACTGCGCCGCCATGATGCGCGCCCGCGCCAACAGGATCGGCCCGGATTTATCGCCGCAGATTGCCACCTGCACCGACTGGGTCGCCAACAAGCAGGTACGCCTGACGGATGGCACGCTGGCGCGCAACCGTCCGCAAGCCTGGTCGCTGTGGGGCGATGACTTCTACATGGGCGTGCCCGCGCTGGCGGAAGCCGGTCGCATGACGGGCAAGCAGGCTTACTACGACGACGCCGTGAAAAACGTGCTGAATATGTCGAAGTACCTGTTCAATGACCAGCTGGGCATTTACACCCACGGCTGGAATATCAACCATCCCGATGCGCCGCGCTTCTACTGGGCACGCGCCAATGGCTGGGCGGTGCTGGCCATGTCCGATCTGCTGGACGTGCTGCCTAAGAACCATCCCGGCTATCCGAAAGTGCTGGCGCAGTTGCGCAAGACGCTGAAAGGCGTGGCGGAACTGCAGTCGGGCGCGGGCTTGTGGCATCAAATGATCGACCGCAATGACTCTTATCTGGAGACGTCGGCCAGCGCCATGTTCGTGTACGGCATTGCACACGCGGTCAACGAAGGCTGGGTGAGCCCGACCACTTACGGCTCGATCGCGCAGGCCGGATGGCAGGCGCTTTCCGCGCGCATCAATGCGGAAGGCCAGGTGGAAGGCACTTGCGTCGGCACTACGTTCGCGGGCGACCAGACTTACTACTACAACCGTCCAACCAGCGTCCATGCGCTGCACGGCTACGGCCCGACCTTACTTGCCGGCGCCGAGATGATCCGTCTGATCACCAATCCGAAGATCGCGGTGGACTACAAGGTGCGCACTTATCACTACATGGATAAGGGCACCCAGCCCAATTACCGCGAACATCAATGATGCTTGCCTGACCAGGCCGCAAAGGCCTGGAGCGTTTTGGCGGGGCCGTTACCCCACCAGCCGTAGCCATTGCGGCGCTCCAGGCTCAGTTCATTGACGTCGTCGTGGATACTGCGGTCGCGGTCACCGAAAATCGGCTTCATGGTCGAAATATCGTAATAGCGCGACCACAGCGGGCCTGCGCCAGCCTTCACTACCAGCCTGCGGCCGGCATCCGGCGAGGCTGCCGTCCATTCCACATCAGGAACCGCTACGCGTTCCAGCCACGCGGCGCCGGCACGCACGGCTGCCGCAATGTCAGGCGACGGGTCGTTCAATCGCATCAGCACATCCAGCATGCGCGCCGTTTCGAAGCTGCTCAGCGCAACCGGCTCGAAATTGCGTGCGCCTGCGGGGACCAGCGTCAGCTCATCGTGCTGCTGGCACCAGCCTGTGCGCACACCGTTCACCACGATCTGAGACGCCAGGATGACGCGAATCGCCTTGTCCGCCGCGGCGCGCGCTTCGCCTGCCAGTTCAGGCGTGACGAAGGCATCGTCACCTTGCCGCGCAGCTGCATCCAGCAGCACTTGCAGCACATTGGAGAATGCATCGTCGTTGATCGTGATCGCGTCGTGATAACCGCCTTGCAGCGGATAGACTTGCGGGAATCCGCCGTTCGGGTACTGGGAATTGAGCAGGTAGCGCACACTCTTCACAAACGCCGCGCGATACGTCTCGCCTGCGGCGCCGGGCGCCTGCGCCTGCACGCGCGCGAGGAAGCGCAGCTCGGTGCTGGTCGCGTCGTTGTCGATGGTGCCGACGAAGTTCCAGGATTCCTTCGCGCCTTCGAAAGAGATGTAGTGCTGGCCACGTACGCGCACCGGACCGGATCTGTCCACGTTCTTGCCCCAGCCGCCTGCGGGCGTCTGGAAGCTGATGATATTGTCTGCCACGTGGCGCGCTTCCGGCGAGCCATACCAGGCTGCCGGACGATTCAGCGGCATGCCGCCGCCCGCCTTGCCGGACGGCGGCGCGGACGGAACAGGACCCACAATACGTTCGGCCGCCAACGCCGCCTGGTCCACGTCCAGCTGCGCTTGTGACTTCGCCAGGTAAGCGCGCCAGGCACCCTGCTCTGCCGCAGGCAAGCTCGCGATGCGTGCGTCGGTTAGCGGTTCTGCCGGGGTCATGTGGCCCAGCACCGCGGCATGCGCCGCCATCGGCGCGGCCAGGAGAACGAGAGCGGCGCGCTTCATGGCACCCTCACCAGCCGCACCGCCATGTAGGGCCGGCCAGGCAAAGGAATGCTGCGGCCATCCTTGTCGGCGAAGTAGTAATCGTCGTGCTTCCTGATCTCGAACACGCCATCCACCGGGGTGATCGTCATATTCCAGGTGTCGATCACCTCAGCGCGGAACTTCATGCCGTCCTGAAGGCCGGTCTTGAACAGCATCACAGGCCAGCTGGCCGGCTTACCGGTGCCGAAGTAGCCCAGATAGTATTGGGCATGTTTGCCGGCGAAGGGATAGTCCTGCCATTTGTCGATCGGCTCCAGTCCTTCAGCCGGACTCTCGCTCAGAATCTTGCGGAAGAAAGCAATGCGCTGCGGGCTCTGGCCACGCATAATGCCGCCTTTGGCCAGCCACATCATGCCGTTCGGCTCTTGATACGACTCGCTGTGGCCAACGTAAGTGCCGGCAATCGCGCCTTCCCAGAAACGCAGCACCATTTCTTCCGGTGTGAGCTGGCCCCAGCGGCGCGTGAAGTCACCTTCGTATTTCACCTCGTCGTACACAACAGGCTTGTTGTACACGTCCCGGAACAGCACCGCGCGTTCGAAGTCTTCGGCAATCGCGCCGCTTTGCAYGCTTACGTGCGTTACCCAGGGTTTGGTGTGGTTGTAGATGACGAAGGCGTTGTGGATCGAGCGTAGGTGCTGGTAAGGGTCATTGGTCTGGACGGTCTGGAAATAGCTGTCCCAGTCCGCCATCGTCTTCTGTTTCAGGAAGTCGAACTCGTTCGCCATCGACCACCACACATTGCGATAGGCCGACAGGCGCGCGACGATGTAGCGCAGGTAGCGCTCATTCACATCGGCTGGCATGCGGTCAAAACCCCAGAAACCCTTATCGTAAGGGTGGAACAGGATCAGGTCCGCTTCAATGCCAATGTCCCGCAACTGGCCCACACGCTGTTCAAGATGGCGAAAGAAGTCGGGGTTAAAGCGCGTGAAATCCCAGCCTTTGGGCGGCTGCCCGGCGAATGGGTAGCGCGGCGGGACGTTCTTGTCGTCGTGGTTCGGAAATACCGCCATGCGGATTTTATTGAATGGCGACGATGCCAGCGTTTGCAGGGTTTGCCGCTCCAGCGCGTCGGTCTGGTGCGCCCAGGCATAGCTGGTCGTGCCGACCTGCCAGAATGGCGTGCCGTCTTCGTAGGCGAAGTGCCAGGTGTTCTTCACATGCACCGGGCCATGGTTGCCCGCAGTCGGCGTGACCGCCGTGATGCTGCCCTTCCTGCCATTCAGCTCGGGACGGTTACTGCGCGTTTCATACGTCCACTCGCCGACGGTATCCGGCATGAAGCGGATCTTGTACTTGCCGTCGCCATCGTAGAAGCCCGGCACCTTCAGCGTGCGCTGGCCCTGGGTGAAAGTTGCGGAGATATCCACGTCCATGAAGGGATTGCCGGCACTCGGACCGGCCAGCTCAATCTCCGCCGTTCCCCAGCGCTCGACAGGCGCCGCTTGCGCAAGCCCGCACAGCGCCACCAGCAGCAACAGAAGTCGCTTCATCATACGTTGTACTCCTTGCCCGCAATACGCACCTTGCTCAATTTGAGTCCCTGCACGTTGTAGGTGAACCACGGCGCTTCGGCATTGCGCGGCGTGCCGAAATCCGAATCGCTCACGCTGATGTTCGACACCGGCAGAATGGGCGTACCGGCGGCACCGTTGAAACTTGCTGCAACAGGACCAAGAATGACCATCGCCTGATAGCAGGAGAAATCCCCTTCAGCCGTCTTGACATTGCTGACGCGGACATTAGAGATGTGCACGTCTGATACCGAGGGTGGCCGTGTGCGCACGCTGTCGTCGTTTGGCGCGTAATCGCAGTCGATGGTGATGACCGCGCCGCCGCTGGTCGATGCTTTGCCCGCCAGCGGAGAACCCGGCAGCGTTTTGTAGAAGCGTCCACGCGTCTGGACGCCGTTGGGCAGCGTTACGTCGCGCACGTAGAAGTGGCGCAGATAACCGCCGCGATTCATATTCGTCTTCATGCGGATAGCGGTGCCCAGCGGATCGCGCTCCCAGAAAGCATTGCGGAATTCGATCTTCTGCGCGTATATATGTTCGATACCGCCTGCCATTTCGCTGCCCAGGGTGACTCCGCCATGGCCGCAGTTCATCACGCTGTTCTGAATCACCATATTGCGCGTCGCGCCGTACTGCGAATCCTTGTTCTTGCCGGACTTGATGGCGATGCAATCGTCGCCGGTATTGAACAGGCAGCCGTCCACCAGGACCGTGTCGCAGGACTCGGGATCGAAGCCGTCCGAGTTCGGCCCCATGCTGTCCATGCGCACTTTGGAGAAATGCACATTGCGCGAATTAACGGGATGATGAATCCAGAACGGCGAATGAATCGCCTGGTAGCCCTGCATCAGGACATCTTCGCAGTCGATGAATTCGATCATGCTGGGGCGCAGATAGTGCCCCAGGCCGAACACTCGGCGCGCAACGGGGAGGCCTGCTTCGGACAGAATCGGCAGGAATGTACCGTCGGCGCGCCAGTTGACGTGCATCTGCGGGGCGTTCGGCACCAGCGACTCGGCGTTGTTCGGGTTGGGCACGTTCTGATTCATTGCCCCCGGCAGCGCGCCAGCCGGATTCATACCCCACCAGCCATTGCCGCKGCCATCTTCAAATGGCACGCCGGCCTGGCCGTCGAGAATACTGGTCCAGTCGTCGCCGGTCAGGGCGATGTTTTTCTGGCCGCGCGCATACACCAGCGGCGAGAAGTTCAGGCAGTCATTGCC
>NZ_JBFRDW010000081.1:0-13432 GCF_052113985.1 Pseudoduganella sp. RAF53_2
GCAGTGATCAGGGTACCGGTCAGCATCGGGAARGCGGTTGCCGTGTAGGCATACGTCGCGGCTCGGAACTTGTCCCATCCCTGCTCCAGCTTCAGCGCCATCATCTCTACTGCGATGATGGCATCGTCCACCAGCAAGCCCAGTGCAATAATCAAGGCTCCCAGCGAAATGCGCTGCAGGTCGATCCCCAAGACGTACATCGCCAGGAAGGTCATAGCCAGCACCAGCGGGATGCACAGCGCGACAACCAGGCCCGTGCGTACACCCAGCGAAAAGAAGCTGACGGCCAGGACAATCAGCACCGCTTCGGCCAGGCTCTTCTTGAATTCGTGCACGGCATGTTCCACCACGCGCGGCTGGTCGCTCACCGCGTGCAGCTGCACGCCCACCGGCAGATGGGACTGGATACGTTGCACGGTTTGGTCCAGCTGGGCGCCGAGGTGGATCACATCGCCGCCTTTGCGCATGCTCACTGCCAGGCCGAGCGCTGGCTGGCCATTGAAGCGCATGCGCGCCACGGCCGGCTCTACAAAGCCGCGGCGGACTTCGGCAATGTCGCCCAGCCGGAAGGTGCGTTCACCGGCCCGGATGCCAATCGCCCGGATACCGTCAACTGAGTCGAACTCGCCGCTCACGGTCAGGCGCACCTGTTCGGCTGCCGTCTGGACCGTGCCTGCGGCGGCCACCGCATTGGTTTGCGCCAGCGTGGTAGCGATCAAGGCGGGATCCAGTCCCAGCGATGCCAGCTTGGCAGTGGACATCTCGACATAGATCTTTTCTTCCTGCTTGCCGATCAGCTCGACCTTGTTGACGTCCGAGACGCGCAGAAATTCGTCGCGCGCCGCGTCGGCCATCTTGCGCAGGTCCTCATAAGTGAACCCGTCGCCGGTGATGGCGTACATATTGCCGTAGGTATCGCCGAATTCGTCGTTGAAGAAGGGACCCTGCACGCCCTGCGGCAGGGTATGGTTAATGTCCTTCAGCTTCTTGCGGACCTGGTACCACACATCCGGTACTTTGGACGGAGGCACCGCTTCGCGCAGGTTGATCTTGATCTGCGTCTCGCCAGGTTTCACGTAGGTCGACATATAGTCGATCTCCGCAACCCCTTGCAGCTTGCGTTCCATCAGGTCGGTCACCTGGTCGGCCATCTGCTGGGCGGAGCTGCCGGGCCAGTAGGCCTGCACCACCATGGTCTTGATGGTGAACTCGGGATCTTCTTTCTGGCCCAGACTGCCATAGGCCAGGATGCCCGCAATCGAGAGCAGCAACAGCAGAAACGCAATCATCTGCTGGTGCTTCAACGCCCATTCGGACAGGTTAACGCCTTTCATTTACCACCTCCGGCCAGCATCACCTGCTGATCAGGCTGCAGCATGTGGACGCCGGCGGTGACGACCCTTTCCCCTCCCGCCAGGCCGGCGGTGACCAGCACATTGTCGTTCTGGGCACTGCCCAGCTTCACCTCACGCGCGGCGACGCGCTGGGTCTTGGGATTGACCACCCATACGCTGCGCTTGGCGCCACCATCGACGATGGCGGTCAAAGGCAATCGAATGGCGCTCTTGCCATCGACGTCAGGGGCCTGCACGGAAGCAGTCATGCCCAGACGTAGCAGGGATGAATCGGGCTGGGCAATCGCGATGCGGGCGGAATACGTACGGGTGACACTGTCCGTGTCGGGCGCCAGCTCACGCAGCGCCCCACTCCAGGTCTGCCCTGGATGGGCCCATACGGCCACCTGCAGCGTGCGCGCCTGGCGCAGCTCATCCACGCGCGACTCGGGAATGCTGATGGATACTTCACGTTCGCCGTCCGCAGCCACGGTGACGACCGCTTGGCCTGGAGCAACCACCTGGCCAGCTTCGGCTCGGATGGCGCTGACGACGCCGTCGCGGTCGGCCACCAGCGTGGTGTACCCGCGCTGATTGGCGCTGAACTGCTCGCGCGCCTCGGCCGAGCGCAGTTGCGCCTCGGCCTGGTCCAGTGCCAGCCGCTGATGATCGACTTCTGCCTGGGAGGCGAACTGGTGCGCCAGCAGCGTTTCAGCACGCCGCAAATCCATGCGGGCCTGCCCCATGCGGCTCTTTGCCGCATCCACTTCGGCAGCCGAGGCTGCCAGCTGCAGGCTCTCTTGCGCCGGATCGAGCTGCATCAAGGCTTGGCCACGCTTGACATGACTGCCCACTTCCACCAGCCGGGCCACGATCTTGCCGCCCGTACGGAAACCGAGCTGGCTTTCGTAGCGGGCCCGGATTTCACCGGAATACGATGCGCCCACCGTGCCATCGCTTTGGCCGACGACGATCGTCCGCACGGGACGCACTTCTTCATGGGGCGCTTCCGGCGTTTTGGCGCAGCCGGCCAACAGGCCAAGGACGCCGATGGAAATGGCAGCCTTTCGATAATTCAGGTTCACTTGAGATGTCCTCCTAAGTCAGATGGAGGAACTATAACCCATATCGACGACTTTGTCATTATGACGTACGAGTCATATTGACGATTAAATTAATTTAACAAGGACGCAACAAAGCAGGCGCCATACTGGCGCCTGCGGAAAAGAGGGCAATGTGGAAAAGAAAGTAAGAAGCGAGGCTCAGGCGCGTTCTGGCGTCTGGGCAGTGGCGCGTGCCTGGGCACGCGCTAGAAGCGAATCTGGTGCGGGGGCCAGCTTGGGGAGGGAAGCACCGGTAACCCGCTCCGCCTCGGCAACCGAAAGGCCCATAGTACGCATAATGGCCGCGACGATCTTTTCCGGATAATCTTTGGCGGTGCGGCCGCGCGCCATGCGGTCAATTGCCACCAGACCGGCGCCACCAATCAAGTCCAGCACGATTTCCAGCGGGACATTGGCCAGATCGCCCCGTTTCTGCCCTTCTTCGATATCTTCCGGCAGATACCGGAAAGCCTTGTTCTGCGCCGCCAGCACACGCAGCCCCCCAGCGGCCAAAAACCGCGCCAAAAGATTGTGCTTGCGCGCCAGGTGCAAATAGCAGCGCATGCCGGTCGCGACCCGCAGCGCCGGATCCTCAATATCGCTAACCGCCGCTTCAATCAATCCCACCATCTCGCCACTTAGTTCGTCGCTGATCGCTAGCAGCAAATCTTCGTTGGTGCGGAAATAGTTATAAAACGAGCCTTGGGATACCTCTGCCAGGGACACCACATCCGGGATGATGCTAGCGCCCACGCCTTTTTCGGCAAAAACAATCATGGCAGTTTCAATTAAGCGCGCACGCATCCGCTCGCGCCGTTCCGCAGCGACGCGGGTGCGATGGTCAGTAGTCTTAGGGGCAGCTGGCATAGTCTGATGACGAGATAGGAAACGCCGCGATCATATCAGATTGGCTTCGCACCCAAGGCTAACCTTTGAATAGCTGCGTGCGGCGCAAAATCGAATGCTCAGGCAATTCGAAGGCCGGAAGCGGCAAGGCGGCGATGCGCGCTGCCTCCTGGTCTTCCATCCCGAGCGCACGTAGCATGGCGCGTGCACTGGCATCCGCATAGTCGCCGCCAAGCTGCTCGCGCGCCATGCTGCATGCAGCGCTGACGACGACACCCACCAGCAAGTCAATGCCCATGCGCTGATCAATGTCGCCGAAGCGCCGAGTGGCGACACCCAGCGCCACGTCGCGCGATAAATACTGCACGCCCAGCAGGCTGCTGTTCGCTGCCGGGAATGGCAATCCGGCCAAAAAGTGGCCGAACAATGGAAAGCGCCGCGCCGTGCGTAGCACCAGCCTTGCGCCGCACGCAATACGCTCGGCAGGATCGCTGCATTGTTGCACCACTGGATCGATGGCACGCAGCAGATCATCATTGATCTCGCTCGCCACCGCCTCCAGCAACTCATCGTTCGTGCGGAAATAATTATAAAAGGACCCACGCGCAATTCCTGCCTGGGCAATGACATCTTCGATGACCGCCTGCGGCCCCTTCTGGGCAAACACCAGAAGTGCGCTCTCAAGGAGCTTGGCGCGCGTCTTCTCGCGCCGCTTGGCACCAACTCTGGTGCGATGGTTTGGAATGTCTTCAGTGTTCATGATCGTCTTTCGTTGTTTGGTAGATTGTATGCAAATTATAATTGACATCAAAGTCATTATGACGGTATCGTCACTATAAATGACGACTTGGCCGTATTTTCTTGATGGCCAGACAATACTGGAGACCCTATGATTCAAGCTCCCCGGGCCGCGCTCCGCACGCCGCCCGCTTATCCGGAAAGCCGCCTGCCTGCTGGCATCGACAAGCTGGCGCGTCCTGCACCGCTGCTGAAGGCCCAGTCGCTGGCGTTCCTGATGTTTGAAAAACCGGACCTGGACGCCTGCGAAACGTTCCTGACCGACTTTGGCATGCAGCGTGTCACGTGCGATAACGGGCGCCTGCTGATGCGCGGGCATGGCAGCGCCCCCTGCATCTACCTGGCAAAACGCGGCAACAAGGCGCGCTATCTCGGCGCCGCATTTACCGTGGACGGCGAAGCGCAACTGCAAAAAGTGCAAGCGCTGGACGGCGCGCGCCGCCTTGCCGCATCGGAGATTCCAGGAGGCGGCAGCGGCTTCGAGTTAATCGACCCGGCCGGCAACGTGCTGTGGCTCATCACCGGTCAGCGACCACTGGCGGCGCTGCCCTTGCGCGCACCACTGCATCCGCAAACCAACTGCTACAGCGAGACGCGACGCGTGAACGCCACCATCCGGCTGCCCGTGGAGCCGGCTGCGGTGGCCAAGCTGGGCCACGTGGTCCTGCAAACGGTGGACTTTGGCGCCATGGCGGACTGGTACATGCGCCACCTCGGCCTGATCCCCACCGACGTACAGTACCTGGCCGACGGTTCGCCCAACCTTGCCTTTTTCCGTCTGGATCTGGGCGATACCCCGGCCGATCACCACAGCTTCGTGCTGGCTGGCGGTATCGAGGAAAAGTATGAACACAGCGCCTACGAGGTCATCGACCTGGATGCGCTCGGCCAGGGGCATAACGTGCTGCGTGCCAACGGCCACAAGCATATGTGGGGCATCGGCCGCCATATTCTGGGCAGCCAGCTGTTTGACTACTGGTACGACCCCGACGGCATGGAATTCGAGCATTACACCGATGGCGACGTGTTCACCGCCGGCCACGAAACCCACTACGTGCCCCTGGAATTGTCCGGCATCTGGGCCTGGGGCGATGACGTGCCGCCATCCATGGGCGTCAAGCGCGACCTGGGCACCGTGCTCAAGGTATTGCGGCTCCTGTGGCAGGGACGCATCAAACTGTCGCGCTTAAAACTGCTGGGCAGCGCCATGGCCAACGCCCGGCCGTGGCTGTAAGCAGCTCTTCCATCGCGCAATCAACAAGGAGTAAACATGGCAGTCCAAGTCGTCCACTATGCCCTGGACGGGACCCCGGCATGGGGTGTCGTGCACGGTCGCCGCATCGCGCCGTTGTCGCGATCCTTTGCCAGCACCGCCGACCTGGTCGGCGCAGGCCTCGACGAGGCGTGGGCCAGCGTGCCGGCCCAAGCGACGCTCGCGCTTGACGCGGTGACCCTGCTGTCGCCGGTGACCAGCGACCGGCAGTTCATTTGCCAGGGCATTAACTACGCCAGCCACGTGCGTGAATYGGGCATGGATCCTGACAAGATTCCCTTCAATACCCTGTTTACCAAAGCGCCGTCCAGCCTGGCCTCGTCTCAGGCCGAGGTGGTGCGTCCGGCCCATGTGCGTCTTCTGGATTATGAGGTGGAGCTTGGGCTGGTGATGCGCCGCGCAATGACCGGACCCGTCACGGTGGAACCGCATGCGCTGCACGAGTGGCTGGCCGGCGTGACCATCGTGAATGACATATCGGCGCGCGACGTGCAACTGCCGCAGGTGCAGTTCTACAAGGGTAAGAGCTACCGCACCTTCGGCCCCACGGGGCCCTTCCTGCTGCTGCTGTCCCCCGCCGAATGGCGCCGTTGGCCGGACCTGCACATGCGCCTGCAGGTCAATGGCCAGCCGCGCCAGGACGCCTACTGTGGCGACATGATCTTTCAGCCGCACAAGACACTGACTGAATTGTCGGCGCTGCACGATGTGCAAGCAGGCGACCTGATTGCAACTGGCACACCCGCAGGATGCGCCGCCCGCGCGCCGGGCAAGTTTGCCATGTGGATGATGCGCCGCGTGCTCTCTGATTCCACCAAATGGCGCCTGTTCATCCAGAAGGGTTTGTCCAATCCGGCGTATCTGCAGCCGGGTGATGTCATTACGGCTTCCATTCGCACGGACGATGGCGCGCTCGACTTGGGAGAGCAGCGCAACAAGGTAGTCGCGCCATGAAGGGGCCGTGTCTGGCTGCGGCCCTCACCAGCTTTGGTGGTGCAGAGAATATCGTGCTGCGCGAGATCGCGATGCCCCAGCCGAAGCGCGGGCAGATTGTGGTCCAGGTACATGCGGCCTCCGTCAATCCAATCGACATACGACGCCGCGCCGGCTATGGGCGCCGCATGATGTCGCTCATCGGCGCGGCACAGATGCCACTGGCGCTGGGCAATGATTTCGCTGGCATCGTCTGCGCCGTGGGCCCCGATGTGACGGCGTTGCGCGAGGGCGACAAGGTGTATGGCGTCAAGCCACCCTCCAGCCAGGGCACCCACGCCACGCATGTCGTCATCGACGCCCGTCACGCGCTGCTGCAACCAGCCGGTATGAGCCCCATGCAGCTGGCCGTGCTGCCCTATAACTTCCTGACCGTCATGCGCGCCTTTGCCGGCGTCGGCATTGACCGCGGCACCATCGAGGGCCGGCGCGTACTTGTGCATGGCGCCTCCGGCGGGCTGGGCTTGATCGCCCTGCGCCTGTTGCATGCCATGGGCGCGCAAGTCACTGCCGTGGCCAGCGCTGGCAATCGCCACGCTTGCGTCGAAGCCGGAGCGGCCAGCGTCATCGACCGCCACGCGGTGCCGCTGCGCTCTTTGCCAAAAGAGTATGCCGCCACGCTGAACTTTGCCAGCTGGGAAGACGACGTCAACCTCTTGCGCCTTCTGACGCCCGGCGCGCTCGGCCATGCCACGACGGTTCATCCGCTGCTTGGCCAGGTGGATGTGAACGGCCTGGTTGGCGGCCTGGCGCGCGCCTGGTGGATCAAACGGCGCGTCGGCGCCCACCGGCCGCACGGCACCCGCTACGCGTGGACCGTGTTCGGGCCGGACCGCGAGGCCTTGGCAGCCCTGGCCGACTATGCGCCGCTGTTGGCCCTGCCGGTGGCGCTGGGGACCTACGCGCTGCAAGAAGCGGCGCAGGCGCACCGCCATGTCGAGCAGCACTACCAGGGACGTGCCGTCTTGCTACCCCATTGGGACAGCTAAGCACTTAAAACAAGGAGGAGAACAAATGTCCAACAATAATATCCAATTCAACACACCGGCGCCGGCAGCCATACATAGCCGGGCCGGCATCTCGGCGCTGGAAAAAAGTCCGTGGCGCGATCATGTCTCCGCCTTCACGACTTACGACGTTTTACGCCGGGCTGCGAGGCTGCACCCGCACAACACCGCGCTGCGCTTCCTTCTGCGCGGCGACGCGGACGCGCCTGCGTTCACGCTAAATTACGAGAGCCTGTTCGCCCGCGTGACGCAAGCCGCTAATGCATTTCACCGCGTCGGCATCACGCCGGGCAAGGCGGTGGCCCTACTGCTGCCGAATTTGCCCGAAACCCACGCAGCCCTGTGGGGCGCCCAGGCGGCCGGCATTGCCAGTCCAATCAATCCGATGCTCGAAGTCGAGCACATTGCCGCCATCATCAATGAGACCCGGGCTGAAGCACTGGTGACGCTGGCGCCATTGCCCGACAACGATGTCTGGCAAAAGGCAATGGCAGTCATCGACCGCTGCCCCACCATTCGTACCGTCTTCATGGTGGACATGGACCCATATGTTGACGCAGCACAGCGCCATGCATTGCAGGCCATGCGCGTCGCGGCGCCATTGCCAAAGCGCCTCGGCCTCCTGTTCATGCCCTTCGGCGCGGCGCTGGCGCAGGAGCCGGCCGATCATCTGGCCTCCGGCCGCGCGATTCAACCCGAGGACGTCTGCGCCTATTTTCACACGGGCGGCACCACGGGCTTGCCCAAGGTCGCCCTGCACACCCATCAGAACGAATGCTTTGTCGCCGCCATGCTGCCCTTGCTCCAGCCGGAGCATCATGTCGTGCTGTGCGGCCTGCCGCTCTTCCATGTCAACGGCGCCATCGTCACCGGCCTGGCGGCATTTAGCGCCGGCTGGGAAGTCGTATTGCTCACGCCGCAGGGCTACCGCGGCGCCGGCGTCCTGCCCAATTTCTGGCAGCTGGTGGAACGCTTCGGCGCGACCAGCTTCAGCGCCGTCCCCACCATCTTTGCCGCGCTCGCGAATCTCCCACTGGATGGCGCCAATATCGCTTCGCTGCGTGTCGCGTTCTGCGGTGCCGCGCCTTTGCCACCCGCAGTGGCGCGGCGCTTCGAGGAAGTCGCCGGCATTCCGCTGTGCGAAGGCTATGGCCTGACCGAAGCAGCCTGCATCTCGACGGTCCATCCAGCCGGCATCCCGCGCCGTCCGGGCAGCGTTGGCTTGCGGCTTCCCTTCCAGTCGCTGCAGCCCTGGAAGCTGGACAGCGCCGGTCGCGCCATCGAGCCGTGCATCATTGGCGAAGTAGGCGTCATAGGCCTGCAGGGCCCCAATGTCTTCCCCGGCTACCTGCAGGAGCGCGATAACCAGGGCATCTGGCTGGCGCCCGGTTGGCTCAGCACGGGCGACCTTGGCTACCTCGACGCGGACGGCTTCCTGCACCTGACCGGCCGTGCCAAGGACTTGATTATCCGCGGTGGCCACAACATCGATCCAGCCATGATCGAAGATGCCCTGCTACGTCACCCCGCCATTGCCATGGCGGCCGCAGTGGGACAACCCGATCTCCACGCAGGCGAACTGCCAGTGGTTTTTGTCACGCTGAAACCGGGTGCGGCGGCCGATGCCCACCAACTGCTTGCGGATGCGCGCGAGCTGGAGCCGGAGCGCGCCGCCGCGCCGGCACGCGTCATTATCCTGCCGCACATGACGCTGACCGCCATCGGCAAGGTTGCCAAGTCCGAGCTGCGCCTGCAGGCCGCCAGGCTCGTGTTCAACGAGGTGCTCACTGAGCATGGCATCGCGGGCGAGTTGGACGTGACCGCGACGCCCGACCGCGGTGCGGTTGTGCTGTTGCGCTGCGCGCAGGACGACATCGCTCGCGCAGGTGCCCTCCTGGCACGCTTCCCTTACGTCATCGAGGTGCAGCCCACACTGGGAGAACGACCATGAATCCAGCCATTCCTGCTTCGGTCGACGTCCTGGTGGCCGGCATGGGACCGGTCGGCGCAACCGCTGCCAACCTGTTGGGCCGCTACGGACTACGCACCCTGGTCATCGACAAAGCGCAAGACATCTTCCTGGCGCCACGCGCCATCGTGCTCGACAACGAGGCCTTACGCATCCTGCAAATGGCCGGCCTGGAGGAAGGTGCGTTCGCGACCTGCGCCATTTCGGAAGTGCAAATGCATTCACCGGTGTTCGGCTACTATGCGCGCGCCAATACCGCCGGCCACACCGATGGCCACCCGCGACTCGTCACGTTCTACCAGCCGGAATTGGAGCGGGTACTGCGGGCGCGTCTCGCGCAGTACGCCTGTGTCCAGACATCGCTCGGCACCGAACTGGTGGACTTCTCCCAGGACGCCAATGGCGTCCGTGCCACCCTGCGCCAGCCAGATGGACAGCTGGCAACGGTGCACGCCAAGTTTCTGCTGGGCGTGGACGGCGCCAACTCGTTTGTGCGCAAGCATGCGGGCCTGGGCTTCGAAGGCAAGACGTTCACCCAGGACTGGCTGGTGGTGGACACCATCAACGCACCCAAACCCATCAGCCACATCGAATTCACCTGCGATCCGCGCCGTCCTTCACCGCATATGCCGGCACCGGGCAATCGCCAGCGCTGGGAATTCATGCTGCACCCAGGTGAAACCCGCGAACAGATGGAACATCCTGATACCATCCGCGCCCTGCTTTCCCCTTGGTGCGATACCAGCGAGTGCACCATCGAACGCACTGCCGTGTACCGCTTCCATGCACGCATGGTGGACTGCTTTTCCAAGGGGCGCGTGTTCCTGGCCGGCGATGCGGCGCACATTACGCCGCCCTTCGTCGGGCAGGGCCTGGTAGCTGGCCTGCGCGACGTCGCCAACCTGTGCTGGAAGCTGGCCTGGGTGGTACAAGAGCGCGCGCCCCAGTCCATTCTGGCGACCTATGACATCGAACGCAGGCCGCACGCCCGCTCGATTATCAACATGGCGCGCATGATGGGAGCTCTCGTCATGCCGCGTAACCGCATCACTGCGCTCGTGGTGCATGGCTTCATGCGCCTGATGCATCGCATACCGGTAACGCGCCCCGTATTCGAAGACTTAAAGATCAAGCCAGCCAATCGCTTCCCCTGCGGCTTGTTCCAGCGCGGCAGCAGCCGCGCGCGGCTGGTACGCGGTGGCCAGCTGCCTCAGGGTCTGGTAAGGCTGGCACCGGGAGCACCGTGCTCCCTCAGTGACGATTGCCTGGGCGATGCGCTGACCTTGATTGGCTTTGGTTGCGATCCCGCTGCGGAACTGAGCCTGCCTTTGCGGGTAGCCTGGCATGGCGCGGGCGGCAGGAGCATCACGCTGCTCCACCGGGGCCAAACCGGGCTGCGGGCCGACGCCTGGGAAGACATGACCGATGCGCTGGTTCCCGGTGCGGCGCCCGTTGGCTGGGTGGCTGTGGTCCGTCCTGACCGCACGGTGCTGCATGACGGCCCGCTGGGGGAAGTTGAAGCCATCGTGCGCGAATCGCTCGCACTGATGGGATGCACCAGTCCAATGATCTCGAGTGTCTCGTCTCCGGTGCCYACTTAGAACCACCGGAGATTCCTTTGCCTGCCGTCGCGGGGCGGCAGTTTTTTTTCTTCCGCAGTCCTGCAACACAAGTTCAATCACATAAGGAGACTTGCATGACCATGATGAAAAAAGTCGCCGGCGGCGCCATGCTGGCAGCCAGCTTCGCCAGCGCACACGCCGCCGAGGGCTTTGAGCCGCGTTACAACCTGGCGGGAAGCCTGGCAGGCGAAATTTTCTCTCCGCCAGACCAGACAGGATGGGCCATCGGCACGGCGGTAACACGGGTGCCGGTGCGCCACGTGACGGGTGACGACGGCAAAGACCTGACCTTGCCGGTACCGGGCGGCACGCTATCCGTACCCGGCCTGCCCAGCGCACTGCAACCGTCCTACGGTCCGGGCAAGACGACGGTGTATGGCAATGGTTCCATGACGCGTACCGATGTCGCCCTTGGCTACATCACCACGGAGCAGTACAGCGGAGGGCGTTTCCTCTTTGTGCTCGATCTCCCCTACATTCGCAAGGACCAGCACATCGGCGTGAGCGGCGCCACGCCAGCGCTGTCCTGGCCCGGTCCAATGCCCGCCGAAGTCCAGGCTGGCGTGGGGGGCCAATTTCAGACGCAGTACCAGAATGCGTTGGCGGCACAGGGAGCAGCGTCCACCGGCATCATCCACGGCTTGGGCGACGCCGAGATGATGGCCGGCTGGCAGTACGTCGGCGAGAAATGGCGCGTCCTGGGTGGCGCCTCGCTCATTCTGCCGACCGGCAAATACCACGATGATCCGCAACCGGACGCAGGAACCGGCAACTTCCGCACCTTGCGTCCCGCCATGCAGGTCGCCTATTTGCCGACCTCGAGTATCGCGCTCGGCGCCAAGGTCTCACTCGGCCTCAATACAAGAAACCGCGACAACCAGCTCCGCAGCGGCAACTGGTTTGGCGTTGAGCTCGCGGCCGGCTATATGACGCCGATTGGCGTGGTGGGCGTCCATGCGCTACGTGTGCAGCAGTACCAAGACGACGAGAACAATCCCTTTGGAGCCAGCCGATTCCGCTCCACGAATGCTGGCGCCTTCTTCACGACCAAGGTGCCCGTCGTCGATGCCATCTTGACACTTCAATACATCGACACCACCGCGTCGCGCAACGCCAAGCATGGCAGTTTTTATCAGCTGCGCCTGATCAAACTGCTGTAAGCGGCTTATCCGCCTGCGTTGCTTCGGAACGTCGCCGTGTCGGCGATATGGGTGGCCGGGCCAGGCGCGCTGCGATAGCCGCCTGCTGTCCGAGCCGAAACTTCATTGACTTGTCCGTCGCAATGTTGGGGGTGGTCCTATCTTAGGAGCCAATCATAGCGGCCGCCTGGTCAGCTCCGAATTATTCGTCTGCGCCACCATCCATGAGTCTGACTGGCCACTACTGACCAAGCGTACGTGCGGGGAACGGTTCGATTCTTGCGCCGCGGCTTGACGCTTGGTGGAGACCGCCAGCTTGACTTGGGCAACAACCTCGTCCAGGCTATGGTGAAGCGTGTTCAGCTCAGCCAGCACACGGCGCTGGTTTTGCGCCTGCCCATCTTGGGGTGCTGCTGCGACGGAGCCTTCGCCAGACTGATCGCGCTGCGAACTCACGGCCATCCACACGGTCACTCCGAACACCAAGACCAGCAACACAGCGGCAACCACGACCAGCAGGGTAGTCCGCCGGGATCCACCGGCGCTACTGGTGGCACCGCTGGCAAATTCGTTCAGCGCGTCCAGCCGCGCCTGCTCCAGGTCATTCTCTAGAACGCGGTAATGTTCTTCGAAAAGGATGATTGCCGAGCTTGGATCATTTGGCCTGAGTGCGCGTGTCATACGCGCCTGCATGGCTGGCCTGTACCAGAGATCGAATTCCTCCTTCAGGCGATTCGCCAGTGCGTCCTGGCCAGGCTCTGCACTTAACGATTGCAACTGCTCGCTAATGCGCTTCGCCTTTTCGGCCAATGCTTCCAGTCCGTTGTCTTCACCACCCTGCGCGTCCAGCAAGCCGTCACTCAAATTGTCCACTTCTTGCGCGAGCGCGGTTAGCTTGCTGAGTACCGTGTAGTTGGTGCCCAGCGAGGTGTGCAACTTGCTGATTGTGCCAAGATCGACATACACCATCCCTGCCAAGCCGATGCCAAACAAGATGACCGCCATCACCGGCATCAGCCATACATTTCGCTTTGTGTTCATAATAGTATTCTTCACTGCAACCGTACCGTCTTGGCACGATTTCATAATGATTGTATCATCATCCTGACATCTATGTCAATACAAATAACTTGCAAATACAGAACGAGAGCTGACGCAATACACAATGACATTTGCGTCATTATGATTTAGTATCCGCAGACTCAGCTTGTTCCACTGCCGTGTTATGTCCAGACCTATTCATACTCCGCGTCTAAATGCAAATGCCATTGCCGGCGCGACCTGCGTGCTTGTTATGCTTTACTTTGGACGCGATGTCCTTCAGCCCATCGCACTTGCCGTCATACTG
>NZ_JBFRDW010000082.1:0-13362 GCF_052113985.1 Pseudoduganella sp. RAF53_2
ATCGTGGACGGACCGGCCGATCCGCAAGACATCCTGCGCCTGCTGGGTATTGAAGCGCTGGCCCGCTACATCGTTGACGAAGTGCAGGACGTGTACCGTCTGCAGGGCGTGAAGATTAACGACAAGCACATCGAGGTGATCGTTCGCCAGATGCTGCGCCGTGTTCAGATCGTTCAGGCTGGCGACACCGACTACATCGTCGGCGAGCAGGTGGAGCGCTCCGAGCTGCTGGAAGAAAACGACAAGGTCATCGCACTGGGCAAGCTGCCAGCGACCTACGAAAACGTGCTGCTGGGTATTACCAAGGCATCGCTGTCGACCGACTCCTTCATCTCGGCCGCATCGTTCCAGGAAACCACCCGCGTGCTGACCGAAGCGGCGATCATGGGCAAGCGCGATGGTCTGCGCGGCCTGAAGGAAAACGTCATCGTCGGCCGTCTGATCCCAGGCGGTACCGGTCTGGCCTTCCACCGCGCCCGCAAGGAGAAGGAAGTGTGGGAAGCCGAAGAGCGCAAAGCCCTGCTCGACGCCGAACGCGCCGCCATCGTGGCCGAACTGCCAGCGGACGAACCGCACCACAGCGACGAAGCGTAAGCTTCGCCCCGCTGCAAAAAAGCCACCTTCGGGTGGCTTTTTTTATTTGTTTGATGAGTGGCGGCCCGGCCCGGGAATCAACGCTCAGCAGACGCTACCGCCAGTGCTGTGAGTCACTGCTCGCGCAAACAAAAACGCCACCCGAAGGTGGCGTTTTTAGCGGCTGAGGCCGTGTACCGTTTAGCGCCTGACCCCAGATCAGGCTTTGCGGCGGCGGGCGATGGCGAGGGCGCCGAGGCCGAGGCCGAGGATGGCCAGGGAAGCAGGCTCCGGTACGGCATTGACAGCGATATTGTCCAATGCCACCCAGTTTCCGCTGTCGCTACCGATGCTGAACGATTTCAGGCCGGTGAAGCCGGACAGCGCGTAGTTCGTGAAGTCATTGCCCACGGTCTTGGAATTGTTAGGACGCGTGTCCAGGTTGATGAGCTGCGTGATGGTCGTGCCATCCATGCGGGTGCCTTTCAAGGTCGCGGTTAGGCCGTAACCTGACCAGTTGACCAGATCCAGACTGTTCACGGAGAACGGCGTGGCTGTAACGTTGCGCATCGTCACGGTCGAGTAAGTCATCAGGAAGTCGGTTCCGTTATATGCGTCGTAGCCAGTATCGCCGCCGTTCGCATAACCGGAACGCATAAAAATATCATCGACGGTCGGCGCGAAGGTGAAGCCGTCGACGGTAGCGCTTTGGGTGCGCATTTGCGTGTACTGGTTGCTGTAGACGTACACGCTGCCTGGAACGTTGGTGCCGGCCAGATTGTTGAAGGTGATGACAGCAGCTTGGGTTTGCGCGCAGAAGGCGAGAGCGGCGGCAAAGAGGGCGGTGCGGAAGTTTGGCATGAACAAAAAACTCAGTTTAACAATGATGATTCAAAGTAAAGCAAGTTGYATAAAAGCAATTAAAATTGAATTGGATCAAATAGTTAGGGGCGGCCCAGACTGCGGCCGCCCCTAGAGTGTAAAATTTTCCGACAGTTAAGCGACCATCAGTTTTACAGATTTCAGGTCCACGCTGTTGGGGCCGACCGAGATGGTGAAGCTGCCTGGCTCCACCACGCGCTTCATTTCGAAGTTGTAGAAGCGCAGGTCGGATGGCTTGATGTCGAAGGTGACCGTGCGCTGCTCGCCCGGCTGCAGCGTCACGCGCTGGAAGGCCTTCAGCTCTTTCACGGGACGGGTCGCGGAGCTGATGTCGTCGCGAATGTAGAGCTGCACTACTTCATCGCCCGCCAGCTTGCCGGTGTTGGCCACATCGACCGATACCCTGGTCGACCCATCCACGCCAATCTTCGCCGCAGACAGACGCGGTTCGGAAATCGTAAATGAGGTGTAGCTCAAGCCAAAGCCGAAGGGATACAGCGGTTTGGTGGTGCCATCGATGTAGCCGCGGCGCGCGGATGGCTTGTAGTTGTAGAAGATCGGCAGCTGGCCCACATTGCGCGCGATGGATACCGGCAGCTTGCCGCCTGGGTTGGCGCGGCCGAACAGCAGATCCGCCGCGGCGTTGCCCGTTTCCTGCCCGAGATACCAGCCCTCGATCAGGGCGTCGGCACGCTCCGCCAGCAGGTTCACGGACAATGGACGGCCGTTGAGCAGGAACACCACGGTCGGCTTGCCCAGATCGAAGATGGCTTTCGCCAGATCGTTTTGCTGGCCCAGCATGTCCAGCGTCTGGCGGTCGCCGAGGTGGTTATCGGCCCAGGCTTCGCGGCTGGTCTGCTCGTTATCGCCGAGGACCATGATGATGGTGTCGGCGTTCTTCGCCGCAGCCACTGCGTCCGCGATCAGCTTTGCATTCACTTCCGGCGGCGTGAACTTGATTTCGTCCTGGCCCCAGATGCGGTGCTCGGTGATGCGCACACCTTCCGAGTAGGCGAAGGGGAAGCCCTGCTTCTTGCTCTCGGCTTCCAGCGCTTCGTGCAGCGATACCACGTGACGCGGCACGCCGGAGTAGCCACCGATCGGGCAATCCTTGGCGTGCGTACCAAGCAGCAGCACCTTGCCGACTTTCTGCGGGTTCAGTGGCAGCAGACCCTTGTCGTTCTTCAGCAGCACCGCGGAGCGCACAGCCGCTTCGCGCGTCAGCGCAATTGCGTCCGGCGTGGCGGTGAGCTTGTCGGCCAGGTCGGCGTCGACGAAAGGCTGTTCGAACAGGCCAGCTTCGAACTTCAGCGTGAGGATGCGCGCAACGACGGTGTCGATCTCCGCGACGGAAACCTTCTTCTCCTTCACCAGCTCCGGCAGGAATTTGTAGCCGAAGACATCCGGCGTTTCCACATCCACGCCGGCCTTGATGGCGCGGTAGGCAGCGTCCTTCGGATTGTCCGCCAGATGATGGCGGGTGATCAGTTCCTTGATGCCGAAGTAGTCGGACACCGTCACACCCTTGAAGCCCCATTCCTCGCGCAGCACCTTGTGCAGCAGCCAGTTATTGGCGTGCGAAGGCAGGCCGCCGATCTCGTTATAGGACGGCATCACGGCGCTGGCGTTCGTCTCGCGGATGATGCGCTCGAACGGCGGGAAGAATTCTTCGCGCAGGGTGCGCTCGCTCACTTCAGCAGGGCCGATATTGGTGCCGCTTTCCGGCTGGCCGTGGCCGGTCATGTGCTTCAGCGTGACGAGGACCTTATCCTTGGCCAGCTTGCGGTCTTCGCCCATGAAGCCCAGCACGGCAGCCTTGCCGATCTCTGCGCACACATGCGGATCCTCGCCGTAAGTCTCTTCAATACGGCCCCAGCGCGGCTCGCGTGCCACGTCCACCACCGGCGCCAGCGCGAAGTTCGCGCCGCGCGCGCGCATTTCGCGTGCCGCCACGCTGAACACCTTACGCACCATGGCCGGATCAAAGGAGGACGCCAGCGCGATCGCCTGCGGGAAGCTGGTGGCGTCGCGCGCCGCGTAGCCGTGCAGCGATTCCTCGTGCATGAACATCGGGATGCCGAGGCGTGTGTTCTCTACCGCCCATTTCTGTGCGGCGTTGACATAGCGCGCCGTTTCGGCGGCGTTGCGGTTCTGGTGGTCGCCTGCATCGCCTGCGCCGCCTGCTTCGGCGTGGCCCTGGCGGTCGGACGGGCGGCCAACCATGCCGATCCCGTGCGGATAGGTTTGCGCGGCTTTCTCGCCGGAGAACTTGCCGTTTGCTTCTTCGATGACTTTTTTGTCCTGCCATACGCAGAGCATCTGGGCGACTTTCTCCTCCAGCGTCATGCGGCCCAGCAGATCCTTTACACGCGCCGGCACGGGAGCGGCAGGGTCCTTGTAAAGCGGCCGCGTCGCGGCGGCAGCCATGGCGGCTGGCGCACCGAGGGCGCTGACGCCTGCGACGCTGGATAGAGAGGTGAGGAACTGCCGGCGCTTCATGTATTGTCTCCTGTTTTTATGTTTGAACTGACTGGCGTTCAGCCTTCCATCTGCTCAAGTTCCTTGCCGCGCGTTTCGTACACATAGCGCATCACGAAGAACAGCGAAATCACTGCGGCCACGGTGTAGATGCCGTAGGCGCCGGCCAGGCCGATGCTCGCGAGCAGAATCGGGAAGGTCACGGTGATGATGAAGTTCGAAGTCCATTGCGCTGCACCGGCGACCGCCAGGCCGGAACCGCGGATCTGGTTCGGGAACATCTCGCCCAGCATGACCCACATGACCGGGCCCCACGACACGTTAAAGAAGATCACGTAGATATTCGCGGCAACCAGGGCGAGCACGCCCATCGCTCCGGTCAGCACCAGCTTGCCGCTCGCGTCGAGCGTCGCGTTGGCAAAGGCGAAGGTCACCAGACCAAGCGTCACCGCCATGCCGAGCGAGCCAATCCACAGCAGTGGCTTGCGGCCAATGCGGTCGATCAGGAACACGGTGACGATGCAGGCGCCGATACTCAGGGCGCCGGAGAGTACGTTAATCAGCAGCGCATCGCTTTCCGAGAAGCCAACGGCCTGCCACAGCACCGCGCCGTAATAGAACACCACGTTGATGCCAACCAGCTGCTGGAAGGTGGCGAGGCCGATGCCGACCCAGACGATAGGGCGCAGTTTGCCGGTCGCCTTGTTAATCAGGTCGGACAGGCGTGGGCGGTGGTGGTCTTCGGACAGCGAAACGTCGATCGCGTCAAACTTGGCTTTGGCCGACGCCGCGCCATACAGGCGCTCCAGCACGGCCAGCGCTTCGGCCTTGCGCTTCTTCACCACGAGGAAGCGTGGGCTTTCCGGAATCGCCAGCAGCAGCACCAGGAACAGCACGGAAGGAATCGCCATCATCCAGAACATCCAGCGCCACGCCTCCTGGCCGAGCCACAGCACGCCGGTCGAAGTGCCTGCTGCTTTCGCCAGCATGTAATTGCTCAGGAAGGCGCAGAACAGGCCGCTGATGATCGCGATCTGCTGCACCGAGGCGAGACGGCCGCGGTAACGCGCCGATGCGACTTCGGCGATATACGCAGGCGACATCACGCTGGCCGCACCGACGGCAAAGCCGCCCAGCACGCGTGCCGCGATAAAGACTGCCGAGGTGGTCGCAAAACCCGCGCCCAGCGCCGACATCAGGAACATCACGGAGGAAATGATCAGTACCGAACGGCGGCCCCAGAGGTCGCCCAGGCGGCCTGCGAAGAAGGCGCCCGCTGCGCAGCCCAGCAGCATCGAGGCCACTTCGAAGCCGATGCCGGCCGAAGTCGAATGGAAGGCCTGTTTCAGGCCATCGACCGTACCGTTGATCACGCCACTATCGAAGCCGAACAGGAAGCCGCCAATGGTGGCGATGCAGCTGATCAGGATAATGAGGCCGGTGTTTTCCGATTCATGGGTGGAATCGGTACTTTCTATTGCAACGCTGTTCATATGTCTCCTTTTGTTTTCAGCTCTGGCTTATGCCGAGTCAGTGATTGTGCCGCGGCATATCCTCTGCCACCCCACGGTACTTCAACGCCATTTCCATGCAGGCCCCGGTTTCCATCTGGCCTACGGTCGAACGATACAGCTCCTGCCAAGGCGTCTGGCTTGGCGGCACGGCTGGGATGCCTTCCGCCTTGCGCTTGGCCAGCTCTTCGTCGCTGACCAGCATATTACATTCACCCTTGTTCAAGTCGATGCGCACCATGTCGCCGGTGCGGATGTAAGCCAGGCCACCGCCTACCGCGCTCTCCGGCGAGGCGTTCAGGATGGACGGGCTGTCCGAGGTGCCGGACTGGCGGCCGTCGCCAAGCGTCGGCAGGTTCTTGATGCCGCGCTTGATCAGGTGATCAGGCGGCTGCATGTTCACCACTTCCGCCGAACCAGGCCAGCCCACCGGACCCGCACCGCGGATCACCAGGATGCTGTCTTCGTCGATATTCAGCGCTGGATCGTTGATGCGTGCGTGGTAGTCGCCGGAACCGTCGAACACCACGGCGCGGCATTCGAACACGTTCTCGTTGCCAGGGCGGCTCAGATAGCGCTGGCGGAATTCTTCCGAAATCACGGAAGTCTTCATGATCGCGAAGTTGAACAGATTGCCCTTCAGGACGAAGAAGCCGGCCTTTTCCTTCAGCGGCTTGTCGAACGGCGTAATCATTTCGCGGTCCGCGCTCTCGCGGCCCTGCAGGTTTTCCGCCATGGTCTTGCCGGTGACGGTCAGGCGCTTGGAGCGCAGCTTGCCTGCCTGTTCCAGTTCCCACATCACGGCCGGCACGCCGCCCGCGCGGTGGAAGCGCTCGCCCAGGTATTTACCGGATGGCTGCATATTCAGCAGCAGCGGCACGTCGTGGCCGTATTCCATCCAGTCTTCCTGCTTGATCTCGACGCCGGCGTGGCGTGCCATCGCCATGATATGCTGCTGGGCGTTGGTGGAACCGCCGATGGCCGCATTGACCACGATGGCGTCCAGGAAGGCGTCGCGCGTCAGGATGGAGGACGGACGTACATCCTGCTTGGTCAGCTCGACGATGCGCTTGCCCGTTTCGTAAGCCATCTGGCCGCGTTCGCGGTAAGGCGCCGGAATCGCGGAGCAGCCGGTGAGGGACATGCCCAGCGCTTCGGCAATCGCGTTCATGGTCGACGCGGTGCCCATCGTGTTGCAGTGGCCGGCAGAAGGCGCCGACGCGGCAGCGATTTCCAGGAATTTCTCGTTGTCGATCTGGCCCGCAGCCAGCTGGCGGCGGCCTTTCCAGATCGCGGCGCCGGAGCCCACCAGCTCACCATCCAGCCAGCCGTCCAGCATGGGACCACCGGACAGCACGATGGCCGGGATGTCGATGGTGGCCGCAGCCATCAGCTGCGAAGGCGTGGTCTTGTCGCAGCCGGTGGTCAGCACCACGGCGTCAATCGGATAACCGTGCAGGATCTCGACCAGGCCCATATACGCCAGGTTACGGTCGATCGCCGCGGTCGGACGGCGGCAGTTCTCGAAGATCGGATGCAGCGGGAATTCCATCGGGATGCCGCCCGCATCGCGGATGCCGTCGCGCACACGCTTGGCCAGTTCCAGGTGGATGCGGTTGCACGGGCTGATGTCGCTGCCCGACTGCGCGATGCCGATAATCGGGCGGCCGCTGCGCAGTTCTTCCGGCGTAATGCCGTAGTTCATGAAGCGCTCCAGGTAGAGCGCGGTCATGTCGATGTGGTCGGGATTGTCGAACCAATCCTGCGAGCGATAACGGCGGGTGTTGCTCATACTGCGTTCCTGTCGAAGAGGGGTTGCGGYAGGCCTGGCACGTCCACGCGGAAGGTGAACACGCCGCCTGCCAGCGGATATTGTGCGCGCTCGGCGTCGGTCAGGCCTTTCCAGGCCGTGGTGACGAAGACGGTGCGCAGGTCCTGGCCGCCAAAGGCGATCTTGGTGATATTAGGGCAGGGCATGGGGATCGTGGCGGACAATTCGCCGCTCGGCGTGTAGCGCTCGATGCGGCTGCCACAGAACAGGGCGATCCACACATTGCCTTCCGAGTCGACGGTGCTGCCGTCCGGGTAGCCGCTGCCCTCGATGCGCGTGAAGACGCGCTTGTTGGACAGACTGCCCGTTTCCGACTTGTCGAAGGCGTACACAGTCTTCGACAGGGTATCGGTGTGATAGAAGGTCTTGCCGTCCGGGCTGGTGCAAGGACCATTGGTGATGACGTAGCCGCTGTCGATCTGCACCAGGCCGCGCTTGTCCAGGCGGTACAGCGCGCCGGTCGGCGCTTCCTCCGCGTTGTCCATGGAGCCGAACCAGAGGCGGCCCTGCACGTCGACGCCGCCATCGTTCAAGCGGTTGCCGGGGATGGCGGTTTCCAGTGCCAGCATGGGGCGGAAGCCCAGCTCCGGGGTGAACTGCATCAGCTGGCCGGGCAGGCCGCATACGAAGCCGCCGCCTTGCACCGGCAGCGCGAAGCCGATTTCGCCCGGCGCATCCGAGCTTTGCTGGCCGCTGCCGTCTTCATTCACGCGGTGCAGGCGCTGGCCCTTGATGTCCACGAAGTAGAAGGCGTTGTCGGCTGCATGCCAGACCGGCCCTTCGGCCAGTTTGGCGCCGACGTTCCAGATGCAGCTTGGGGCGCTCATGAGCCGTACCAGCCTGCGTCTACGAAGTAATCGCGGCCGGAGCAGCGCGCGGCGTTGCTGGATGCCAGGAACAGCGTCAGCGCGGCCACGTCTTCCGGCAGCACGCGCTCCGGCAGGCATTGCGCGGCCAGGATCTGCGCTTCCTGTTCCGGCGAGTACCACAGGGCCATCTGGCGCGCGGTCTGGATCTGGCCTGGAACGATGCAGTTGACGCGGATGCCGTCGCCGCCCAGATCGCGGGCCAGGCCACGGGTCAGGCCTTCGATCGCCGCCTTGGCGGTCATGTACAGGGTCAGGTTGCCCAGCGCCAGGTGCCAGGAGATGGAACCGAAGTTCAGGATCACGCCGCCGCCTGCCGCCTTCATGCCCGGCGCTACGGCCTGTGCGCAGAAGAACTGGTGGCGCAGGTTCACGGCCAGGCTGTCGTCCCAGTATTTTGCGGTGACGTCCTGCACTTCGTGGCGGTTGTCGTTGGCCGCATTGTTGATCAGGATATCGGCCGCGCCGTAGTCCTTTTCGATCTGCGCGAATACCGCAGTCAGCATATCCAGATTGGTCAGGTCGCAGCGGACATATTTCGGTGCGTGCTTGGCGTTGGCCAGGCTGGCGGCCAGYGCTTGCGATGGTTCGTCCTGGATGTCGAGGAATACGACTTGCGCGCCCTGCTTGACGAAAGCCTCAACGATGGCAGCGCCGATGCCGGTACCGCCGCCCGTGATGACGACGCGTTTGTCCGCGAGGTCAGGATAGGTGGCGAACACCATTGGTTTTCTTGCTGCGGTCATGTTAATTATTCTCCTGCCGCGAAGCCGCGGCGTGCCAGATTGCGGTAAAGGGCGCGAACGCCGAAAGTCCACGGCGCGATTTTATCGCTGCGCTGGACATGATTGATCAGGGAGCCCAGTGCGGAGCTGCTGATGGTAACGCGGTCACCCATGTGGTGGGTGAAGCCCGCGCCCTTGGCGCCACGGTCTTTGATCGGCGAGAACATGGTGCCGAGGAAGAGCATGAAGCCATCGGGATATTGGTGATGCGCGCCGGCGGTCTGGGAAACCAGATCCAGCGGATTGCGGCTGATTTCTTCCATGCGGCTCACGCCGTCCAGTACGAAGCCGTCGTCTTCGCCTTCAATGGCGAGGCGTACTTCGGCGTTGCGCACGTTGTCGATGGTGAAGCTGCCGTCGAACAGACGGATGAAAGGACCGATCGAGCAGGACGCGTTATTGTCCTTGGCCTTGCCCAGCAGGAGGGCGCTGCGGCCTTCGATGTCGCGCAGGTTCACGTCGTTGCCGAGCGTGGCGCCGACAGCCTCGTGGCGGCTGTTCACGGCCAGCACGATTTCCGGCTCAGGGTTGTTCCATTCGGAGGCCGGGTGCAGGCCCACGTCCGCCCCAAAGCCCACGGAGGACATCGGCTGCGACTTGGAGAACACTTCGGCGTAAGGGCCAATGCCCACTTCCATGTACTGCGACCATGCGCCGCGCGCCTGGAATTCCTTCTTCAGCTTTTCAGCCGCTTCCGAACCCGGCTCGATGCTGGACAGGTCACCGCCGATGGTGGACAGCAGTTCGGCGCGCAGCTTCTCGGCGCGCTCCTTGTCACCACCAGCCTGTTCTTCGATCACGCGTTCCAGCAGGCTGACCGCGAAGGTCACGCCGCAAGCCTTGATGGCCTGCACATCGCAGGGAGCCAGCAGGCGCGGGCCGTTTGGTTCCGGATGCAGGCTGGCTTCGATCAGCGCGGTAACGCTGCCCAGTTCTTCACCCTGCACGGTACGCACGAATTGCACGACGTCGGGACGGTCCAGCAGGTCAGCCATGATCGGCGCCTTGGCGGTGATATCCACCACCTGGCCTTCACGCACGACGACGACGCACGGGCCATTGATTTCACCGCCGCGCCAGATACGGCCGACGAGCAAAGCGCTGCCCAGATCCTGCGGCAGGCAGGAAGATGCGGTTACGGGTTTCATATGTCTCCTTGGTGTTGCGTTTTCTTGTTATCGGCCCAGGCTTGGCAGCTTGGGCGAGTATTTCCAGCCCGGCACCAGGTACTGCATGGCCATCGCGTCATCACGCGCGCCGGTGCCGACTTTCTTGAACAATTCGTGCGCCGCTTCGATGCGGTCCATATCCGGCTCGATGCCCAGGCCCGGTTTGTCTGGCACCGCGACTTCGCCGCCTACGATCTGCAGCGGTTCCTTGGTCAGGCGCTCTTTGCCTTCCTGCCAGATCCAGTGGGTGTCGATGGCGGTGATGTTGCCCGGTGCTGCGGCGGCAGCGTGGGTGAACATGGCCAGCGAAACGTCGAAGTGATTGTTGGAGTGCGAACCCCAGGTCATGCCCCAGTCCTGGCACAGCTGCGCCAGGCGCACGGAGCCTTGCATGGTCCAGAAGTGCGGATCGGCCAGCGGAATATCGACTGCATTCAGCAGGTGGGAGTGCGCCATCTGGCGCCAGTCGGTCGCCACCATATTGGTCGCGGTCTGGATGCCGGTGGCGCGCTTGAATTCGGCCATGATTTCGCGGCCGGAGTAGCCGTCTTCCGGACCGCATGGGTCTTCGGCGTAGGCCAGCACATTGCCCTGGCCGCGGCAAACGTCGATCGCTTCGCGCAGGCTCCAGGCGCCGTTCGGGTCCAGCGTCACGCGGGATTCAGGGAAGCGCGCCTTGATGGCCTTGATGGCTTCCATTTCTTCGTGGCCGCGCATCACGCCGCCCTTCAGCTTGAAGTCGCGGAAGCCGTAGCGCAGGGCCGCTTCTGCTGCCTGGTCGGCGATCGCTTCAGGAGTGATCGCTTCGCGATGGCGCGCGGCGTACCAGCCGGATTGACCCTCGCCGCTCAGATAAGGCAGGTCGGTCTTGCTGCGGTCGCCGATATAGAACAGGTAGGCGAGCATTGGCACGCTGTCGCGTTGCTGGCCCGAGCCGAGCAGTTCGCACACCGGCACGTTGAGGTGCTGGCCCAGCAGGTCGAGCAGGGCGGCTTCGATCGCCGTCACCACATTTTCCAGGCGCAGATTGATTTCGTGCGGCTGCTTCAGCACTGCCGCTTCGGCTTCGGACGTCACCTGGTGCTGCATGCCGCCGCGATTGCCGCCGATGGATGCGCGCACGGCGTTCAGCGTGCGGTTGTAGCGGCCGATCTCGGTGCCGACCACGCGCGGGATGGCGTTTTCCAGCGCTTTGTTGATGCCCGCGCCGCCCGGCACTTCGCCGATACCGGTGTTTCCTGCGCTATCTTTCAGCAGAACCAGGGTGCGGATGAAATAAGGAGCATGTGCGCCGCACAGGTTGAGCAGCATGCTGTCGTGTCCCGCGACGGGAATCACGCGCATTTCCGTAATCAGGGGAGTGCCTCCGCTACCCTGAATTGTTGCGTGTACCATTTGATTATCCTAAAATGAATAGCGCTACCATTTCTCAAGTGTGAGGTATTTATGCGGGCAAGTCAACAGAAGTTGTGTGCGTCAGTAGCGGCTCTGGCGCTGGTTTTATGCGGCACTGCAACAGCGGCTCCACCCTTGCACTGGGTGGCTTCATGGGGAGCGGCGCAGCAACCGGTGGAGACGCAGAATGAGCTGCCCGCCGCGCAATGGCGCGAGTCCACTCTGCGCCAGATCGTGCGCTCTTCCTTAGGTGGGAGCGTGTTGCGGGTGCGCGTCAGTAATGTTTTTGGCAACACGCCGCTGGTCATTGAGGGCGCCAGTATCGCCCGCGCGCTGAAAGTGGGCACGCCGGATGTCGATTCGGCGACATTGCGTGCTCTGACTTTTGGCGGCAGCAAGACCGTGATCGTGCCGCCGGGTGCCGAGTATTACAGCGACCAGGTGACGCTGCAGCATCCTGCCGGCGCCGATCTGGCCATATCACTTTATTTTAAGGACGCGCCGGAACGCCAGACCGGCCATCCGGGCTCTCGCACCACCAGTTTCACGCTGCCGGGCCATCAGGAAATGGCTGCTGCCTGGCCTGAAGCCGGCAAAATCGCCCATTGGTACGCAGTCACCGACATCGAAGTCCAGGCGCCGCGCACTGTCGGCACGCTGGTGGCGATCGGTGATTCCATCACTGACGGCTACGGCACGACGACCGATGGCAACGACCGCTGGACGGACTTCCTTGCCGCACGTCTGGCGAAAGAGGGCATACACATGGGCCTCGTGAATACCGGCATCGGCGGTGGACGCATGCTGCTGGACGGCCTTGGCCCTAATATGGCGTCGCGCTTTGAGCGCGATGTGCTGGGCCGCAGCGGCGTCACGCACGCGCTGGTGCTGATTGGCGTGAATGATATGGGCGTCCTGCATCGCAACGGCCAGGACACGCCGGAAGCGCGCAAGCAGTTGATGGACGATCTCAAAGCGGCGCACCGCCAGCTGGTCGAGCGCGCACATGCCCGCGGGGTGTGCGTGATTGGCGGCACCGTGCTGCCTTATTCCGGCAGCGGCTATTACAAACCGGCCGCCGCTAACGAAGAGGATCGCAAGGCCTTGAATCAGTGGATTCGCAGCTCGGGCGTTTTCGACGCCGTCGTCGATTTCGACGCGGCGCTGCGCGATTCCGCCGCGCCGGACCACTTGCGTCACGACGTCGACAACGACGGCCTGCATCCATCCATCGCCGGCTACCGCGAAATGGCGAACGCCGTGCCGCTTTCGGCCCTGCGCCAATGTAACGCCGCCAAATAAGCCACCCCACGCACGCCCGGCACCAGACCGGGCGGCGCACCCTTAGGAGACAAGCAATGACCCATCCCCCGCGTGCCCCGGCACGCCCATCCACCCCCACCCAGCCGCCAGTCGCCGTCCCCGCCGGCTGCCCCACGTCCGCTGCCATCGCCGCCGCCACCTCCGCCGCCAAGTCTGCCGCCACCTCCGCCGCCAAGTCTGCCGCCAAGTCCGCCGCCAAGTCCGCCGCGGCCAGACCCCTGGTCGCCACCGCGCCCACAGACGCCAGCGGGCTCGCGCTCACCGCCCCTGCGTCCGCCGCAGCCGCCCCTGAATCCGGCGTCACGTGCGCGGCTGCCGCCACTCCGGTCGCCGCCGCGTGCGCAGTCGGCGCTGCGCGCGATGCGGGCGCTGTGTTCGCGGCCACGCGTGCGTCGGGACGTGTGCCCGCGCCGGAACGCGTCCGCGTTCGCGCGGTTGCTCGCGCGCTGCGTGCCGCGTTTGCGAGCGCTGTTGCTGGTGCTGCGATGGCGCTCTGCGCTGCAACGCCGGCGTATGCGCTGGGGCAAAAGCATTTCGTCAGCGCTGAGC
>NZ_JBFRDW010000083.1:0-13244 GCF_052113985.1 Pseudoduganella sp. RAF53_2
TTGCTGCGTTGCGTTTTGCTGCGTTGCGTTGCGAGGGACAGAACTATAGCAAAGGGACCGGCTCATGACAAGCCCTATTCGGCCGCCCACTATTTTGGTGGTGGACGATTCGCCAACCCTGCTGCTCGCGCTGCTCGATCACTTGAGCCGCCACGGCTTCCTGGTGGTGCTGGCCCACGACGCCCGCGAAGGCATGATGCGGGCCGTGCTGGCACAGCCCGACCTGATCCTGCTCGACATCGTGATGCCCGGCCTGGACGGTTTCGAGGCCTGCCGCCGCCTGAAGGCCGACGACGCCACCCACGACATTCCCGTTATCTTCATGACGGGCCTGAGCGATGCAAAACAGATCGTCAGCGGTTTCGGCGCCGGCGGCGTCGACTACATAACCAAGCCATTTCAGGTAGAGGAAGTGCTGGCCCGTATCAATACCCACCTGGCACTGCGTAAGGCAAACCAGGACCTGCAGCAGATGTACGAAACCCTGACCCAGGCCAAGGAAGACCTGGTCCACAATGAAAAGCTGGCCGCCCTCGGCGCCCTGGTAGCCGGCGTTGCCCATGAATTGAATACCCCAATCGGCAACAGCCTGATGGTGGCCAGCACCTTTGAAGCCCAGACCGGTGAAATGCTCGGCCACTTCAAGACCGGCGACCCGCTGCGCCGTTCGGAGCTGGAACACTATCTGGAAAATGCGCACACCACCGTCGAAATCCTGATGCGTAATCTGCAGCGCGCGGCCGACATGGTCAGCAACTTCAAACAAGTGGCCGTGGACCAGACCAGCACCCAGCGCCGCACCTTCCTGCTGGCCGAAGTTGTATCCGGCAATGTGCTGACGCTGATGCCGACCATCAAACGCACGCCCTATCAGGTCATCCAGAACATTCCACCCGAGCTGATGATGGACAGTTTCCCCGGTCCGCTCGGGCAGGTGATTGCCAACCTGGTGAACAACGCGCTGGTACACGGCTTCGACGGCCGCAGCGAAGGCGAGGTCGAACTATCGGCGGACTACGAACAAGCTGAATGGATCGCCCTGCGCGTGCGTGACAACGGCAATGGGATCGACTCGGCGAACATGCAACGCATCTTCGACCCATTCTTTACGACCAAGATGGGGGTGGGCGGCTCGGGCCTGGGACTGCACATCGTCCACAATATCGTGACCGATATCCTGGGTGGCCGTATCGGCGTCAATAGTGAAGTGGGAAAAGGAACCTGCTTTACGCTGTCCCTGCCGATGTCGGCGCCACGCCACTGACGGCAGACTGCTCGCGCAGGCGCTGGCGGCTGGTCTTGTACCAGCCGATGAAGTCTTCCGCCGACATGGCTTTGCCAATCAATGGTCCCTGCCCCGAAGCGCAGCCCAGATCACGCAGCACGGCCCAATCTTCTTCATGCTCGATGCCGTCGCAGCTTGTCGCGACGTCGAGCTGGCCAGCGATATCCAGCAAACCTTCCAGCAGCGGACGCCGGTTGCTGCGCCTTGCCGCTTCGTTGACGAACAGGCTGTCCAGCACCAGCTCACTGAGAGGACAGCAGGCGTATTGCCGCAGGCCCGCTTCATAACGCCCGCAGTGACGGGCGGCGATGGCGAAACCGCGCAGACTAAGGCGCGCCAGATTGTGCAGGAACAGCGGCTCGCTGGCCGCCACGACGGCCTCGCTGACTTCCCAGCTCACGTTGCCCGGCTTGACGCCAGCTTCGATCAGCGTTCCTGCCATTTCGTTCAGATGCGGCAGATCGGCCAGCACTTGCGGCGGCAGCGGCAGGCAAAGCCGCATGGACAAACCCATGTCATGCCACTCCTGTAACTGCGCGCCCGCCTGCCGCACAAGGGATAGCAGCAGCGATGCCGCCAACGGCCCGGTATCGATGCTGTCAATGAAGGCGCCTGGAGCCAGCAAGCCACGGCGCGGATGGTCCCAGCGCGCCTCCACCGTCACGGCAGCCAGCCGTCCGCCATCAAGCG
This sequence comes from Pseudoduganella sp. RAF53_2, assembly GCF_052113985.1. Taxonomy (NCBI): domain Bacteria; kingdom Pseudomonadati; phylum Pseudomonadota; class Betaproteobacteria; order Burkholderiales; family Oxalobacteraceae; genus Pseudoduganella; species Pseudoduganella sp. RAF53_2. The sequence continues at coordinate 1,976 of NZ_JBFRDW010000083.1, forward strand.
TGACGCGCGGCTTATACCAGGCGAGGAACTGGCCCGCGCGTAATCCTTCTTCCACCTCCGAAGCCGAAGCTTCCTGCTGCGCTTCCAGCAAGGTACGCGGCAGCAGTTCCTGGCTTTCAACGACGGAGCGCAGACCTTCAAGGCGAATCGGCTTGGGAATCGTGGCCAGCAGGCGAGTTGGCGTATCGGGCGGCATGCCCTGCGTGGCTTCCGTCAAGCGCGCCGCATTGGCGCTGGCGGCAATCAGGTTGGCAGCCAGCCGGCGCTGGGCCACGTGCTGGATCAGCTCAAGACCATCCATGCCCGGCATGTCCATATCGGTCAGCACCAGATCGACCGGACCGCATTGCAGCTCCAGCGCGCGCAGCGCCGCGATACCGTCTTCGGCTTGCAGCACCGAACCAAACCCGATTTCACGCAGCAAGCCGGCCACGTGGTCACGCTGCACGTGACTATCTTCGACGATCAAGGCTGTGCATCCGCTCAGATCCTTCATGCGATCTCCTGTCAGGCTGACGCGCTGTAACTCAGGATTTCCCGGGCGATGGCGTCCAGCGCCACACTGCGTTCCACCGCGCCGCGCCGGACTGCTTCGCGCGGCATGCCATACACCACGCAGCTAGGTTCGTCCTGCGCCAGYGTCCGTGCACCGACCTGGCGCATCTCCAGCAGACCAGCGGCGCCGTCATCACCCATGCCGGTCATGATAACGCCGAGTGCATTCGGACCGGCAGAATTTGCGACGGAGCGGAACAACACATCCACCGAGGGCCGGTGGCGATTTACAAGCGGGCCTTCCACCACTTCCACATAGTAGCGCGCTCCGGTGCGGTGCAACAGCATATGGCGTCCGCCCGGAGCGATCAGGACAGTGCCCGGCGTCAGAGTGTCGTTATGGCGCGCTTCGCGCACCCTGACCTGGCACAGCTTGTCCAGGCGATCGGCGAAAGCGGCAGTGAACTGCTCCGGCATATGCTGCACCACGACGATGCCCGCCGCCTGCGGCGTCAGCGCGGTCAGCACCCGCTCCAGCGCCTGCGTGCCGCCGGTCGAAGTGCCCAGCGCGATAATCCTGCCTGCCGAAGATGGAATGCGCTCTCCCTGTGCTGCGGCCAGGATGGCGTCCGCGCTCAGTCGCTCGCTCGGTGCGGGCGGCGCCGGCACCACGCGCTGCGCGACCGTCTCCACTTTGGCCTGGGCAGCGCTGCGCACGGCAGCCAGCAACTCATCACCGCCCTCACCCGGCGACTTGTACAAATCAAGGCGCGGCTTGGTGATGACAGCGACTGCGCCTGCCGCCAGCGCATCCATCGATGTGCGTGCGCCATTCTCCGAGAGCGAGGAGCAGATCACCACAGGCGTAGGACGCTCGGCCATGATCTTGCGCAGGAAGGTGATGCCATCCATGCGCGGCATCTCCACATCGAGCACGATCACATCCGGCCACTGCAGGCGCATGCGCTCGGAAGCGAGAATGGGGTCTGCCACCGCATGCGTAACGGTGATATCAGGTTCGCGGTTCAACAGACCGGACAAGACCTGCCGCACCACCGCGGAATCATCGACCACCAGCACGCGAATCTGCTTCATGCTTCCCCCTGCCGCACCCAGACATCGCCGGTAGCGACTTCGAATACGATCAATCGTGGTCCCACGCCAAACAGYGAGCGCGATACCACCGGAATGCGGTAGCGCGCCAGCAGCCTCTCCGCCGCCTCTCCATTACGGCGGCCGATGGCATGCAGCCCGCGCCGTTCGATTTTCGGGAACATTACGCTACCACCGAAAATCTTGCCCTGGCAATCGTGCGCGGGTACACCATGCGCCTGCAGTTCATTGACCATCAGTTCCATCGCTTCCGCGCCATAGCGCCCGCTCAGCTGCGCCAGTTGCCGCTTACCGCGTTCCGATACCAGGAAGTGCGACATGGCCCCGATGCGCCGCGCCGGATGCCACAAGGTGATTGACACGCAAGAGCCGAGCAAAGTGCGTATGCGATGCCGCGCATCGCCGACGAAGAATTCGCCCGGCAAAAGATAGATGTCGATGACCTCATCGAGCGGCATGGCTACACCTTGCGGTACACCGATGGCGCTTCAGCCTCGATCGGCCCCAGGCAATCATGCAGGCTTTCCGCATGGCCGATAAACAGATAGCCGCCAGGACGCAGCAGATCGAGCACACGGCTGACGACATGCCGACGCACCTCGGGGCTGAAGTAGATCAGCACATTGCGCAGGAAGATCACATCGAAACGGTCGAGCGGCGGCAGTGTGGGGGCGTTCAGGTTAATGCGCAGGAAATCGACCCGCTCGCGCAGCGCGCGGCTGACCAGCAGTGTGCCCTCCTCGGGACCGAATCCCTTCAGGCAGAAGCGCTGCAAATAAGATGGCGGAATATGCTGGGCGCGCACCATGGGATAGTGCCCATGGCGCGCGGTCGCCAGCACGCGCGCGCTGATGTCGCTGGCGACGACCTCCCATTCGGCGGCCGGCAGCACATCCGCCAGCACCATGGCGATGCTGTAGGCCTCTTCGCCGGTGGCGCAGGCCGCGCTCCAGACGCGCCAGGGGCGGTGCGATGAGCGTGGCTTGGCCGCCAGATTGCGCAGCAGGTCGAAGTGCTGTGACTCGCGGAAGAAGTAGGTTTCGTTGGTAGTCAGAAGATCGATCGCCAATTGTGTTTCATCCGGGGCCGTGCCGCCCGAGATCAGTTTGAAGTAGTCGCCAAAGCTCACGATCTGGCAGTGGTGCAGGCGCTTGGTCAGGCGCCCCGATACCAGCGGCTTCTTGGCCGGTGACAGCGCAATGCCCGCCGCCTGCGCAATGAATTGCTGGAACAGGCCGAACTCACGGTCAGTCAGCGGAGAAATGGGGCTATCCATGCCGTTCATGATAGCCCGCCCTGCTCGGCCAGGCTATCTACCGCGGCGATTTCTTCCGGTGACAGCACGGTTTCTGTATTCAGCAAGATCACCAGCCGCCCATTCCACTTGCCTACGCCGGCGATGAAGTCGATGCGCAAGCGTGCGCCAAAGCTGGGCGGCGGCTCCACCTCGGCCGGATCGATTTCCAGCACCGTGTTGACGGCGTCCACCAGCACGCCAATCACCAGCCCGGCCGTTTCCACGATGACGATGCAGCTGCGGCGCCCGATCTGGCTGGCTCCGCGCCCAAAGCGCACGGACAAATCCAGCACCGGCACCACGGCGCCGCGCAGGTTGATCACGCCGCGTATGCAGGGCGGCATCATCGGAACCGTTGTCTCGCCAGGGTATTCGATGATCTCGCGCACGGGCTGCAAGTTCATCGCATACATTTCCCCGTCCAGCATGAAACTCAGGAATTGCTCGGTCATGGCGGCGCTCCCCGTTCAGAAGCGCGTGAAGTGCGCTTCGTCCGGCCCTTCGGCTGCGGCGAAATGGCGCCGGGACCTGGGCTGTGGGGAATCTCGCAGCGCCTTCGCTGCCGCCTGCAGCGAACCGACCTGGAAGAAGCCAATCAAGTGTTGCAACTGCTCCGCCTGACTGCTCATCTCTTCTGCGGTCGCCGCCAGTTCTTCCGATCCCGCAGCGTTCTGCTGGGTCACCTGGCTAAGCTGTCCCATTGCGAGGCTGATCTGGCTCAGACCCGCCGCCTGTTCTGATGAAGCAGCGGTGATCTCTTGCACCAGGCCGGATGTCTTGCGGATGTTCGGCACCATCGCATCCAGCATCTCGCCGGCGCTGGACGCGACTTCGACACTGCTGCTTGCCACTTCGCCGATTTCCTGCGCGGCGATCTGGCTGCGCTCGGCCAGCTTGCGCACTTCGGCCGCCACCACCGCGAAGCCTCTGCCATGCTCGCCCGCGCGCGCGGCCTCGATCGCGGCATTCAGCGCCAGCAAATTGGTCTGATAGGCGATATCGTCGATGATGACGATCTTCTTCGCGATGTCGCGCATCGCAGCGACGGTGCTCGCCACCGCTGCACCGCTGTCGCCCGCCTCCTGCGCCGCCTTGCCGGCAATGGTGTCCGTCACGCGGGCATTGGCAGTGTTCTGGCTGACCGAGGCGCTCATCTCTTCCACCGAAGCGCTGGTCTCTTCCACGCTGGCGGCCTGCTGGTTGGCCGTCTGCGACAGCGACTGCGCCGTGGCGCTTACCTGTTCCGATGCGGCTGCCAGCGCCAGCGCGCCGTTGCTGACTTCCGTGGCGACGCCGCGCAACCTGTCCACCATGGTGCGCATGGACGCCAGCAGACTGGTGGTGTCGCCTTCACGCAGACGGATATCGATTTGCAGCTGGCCCTGTGCAACCTGATGCACGATATGCGCGGCGTAATAGGGCTCGCCGCCAAGCTGCCGCAGCAGCGTGCGGATCATGTACAGGGACACCAGCGTGCCGACAGTGAAGCCGGCAATGATCAAGGCCAGGTTAAGGCGCATATTCGACGTGGTCAGCGCAATCGCGGCGCCGTACTCGTCACGGGCGACAGTTGATTGCAGCTCCTGCAGGCGGTTCATGGCGTTCAGCGCCAGCCGCATCTGCGGATCGGCGGCAAACGCCGCGGCCAGCGCCTCCTTATGTTTACCGTTAAGGGCTTGCGTCAACACGTCCTTGCGCAGCTCTTGCCATGCGCTCCAGGCGGATTCGAACTCCGCGACCAGTTTCTGCTCATCGCCGGTCATGGCCGTGCCAAGATAGGCCGTCCAATTTTTTCGGAATGTCTCACGGTGCGCAGCGTCGCCTTCCAGCGCCTTCTGCGCGTCCGGAACCGAGCTGGAGGCGGCCGCCATGACCATACGATGACGCATGCGCAGCATGGCTTCATTGGCGTTGGACAGTTCAATCAGCGCCACTGTGCGGTCTTCATACACGGTTTTCAGCCGCGCATTGGCGAACTCCATGCCGCGCAATCCCACCAGGCCGACCACCGCCATAATCAGCAGCAGCGCTCCGACCAGTGCGCCAAGCCTCATTGCTACAGGCATCCTTTTCAGCATGTCCATGTCTCCTTGTTTAGCTTGAGCAGTGCGGGAAGGTCCAGCACCAGCGCCACTTCACCGCCACCGAGGATGGTCGACCCGCTGATGCAGCGCGAACCGGCCAGCAGTGGGCTGAGTGGCTTCATGACAGCCTGGATCTGGCCCAGCAAGGCGTCCACCACCAAACCCGCCTTCTGCCCTGCGTGGCGCACCACGACCACGCTTTCGCGGCGCGGCGCCGGACCGCTCAGGCGGAACAGATCGCGCAGCACAATCGTGGGCAACACCTCGCCACGCAGCTGATGCAGCCCTTCTGCTTCTTCTTCCAGGCCGGCGACGCATTCGTCCACCATGCTGAGTGGCAGCGCAAAGCTGGATTCGCCGACGCGCACCAGCAGGCAGTCGATAATGGCAAGCGTCAATGGTAGGCGCACGCGCACCGTGGTGCCCTGCCCTTCCGTACTGTCGATCGTGATGCTGCCGCGCAGCGCTTCGATATTTTCGCGCACGACGTCCATGCCGACACCGCGGCCCGACAGATTTGTGATTTCGCTGGCGGTGGTGAAGCCTGGCTCAAAGATCAGCGCATGTACCTCGCCATCGCTCAGATTCTGTTCGGCGCCAGCCAGGCCGAGCGCAATGGCCTTCTCCAGAATCTTGTCCCGCGCCAGTCCGCGGCCATCGTCGCTCACTTCGATCACGATGGTGCCTGCATCGTGCAATGCGTTCAGGGTAATGGTGCCTTGCGCCGGCTTGCCAAGCGCCTGGCGTTCGGCGGTGGATTCCAGACCGTGATCGACAGCATTGCGCACCAGATGCGTCAGCGGATCGGCAATGCGCTCGACCAGTGTCTTATCCAGCTCCACGTCTTCACCGCTGATCAGCAGGCGGATCTCCTTGCCTTGCTCACGTGCGACGTCGTGCACCATGCGTTGAAAGCGGCGAAAGGTCGCTCCGATGCGTACCATGCGCAGTTGCAAGGCGCTGTCGCGCACCTCCTCCACCAGTGAAGCCAGCAGCTCGGTACTGTCGCGCAATTCCGCATCCCGCAGCCGCGCGCTGGCGATGCCGGTGCGGGCGCTGGCGATAATCAGTTCGCCTACCAATGTAATCAGATGCCCGAGCCGGTCGGCATCGACGCGAATAGTACGGTTTTCACGCGCCTCCCCGTTGCTATGCGGCGCAGGCGCCGCAGCTGGCGCCGCAGCTTTCGGCCGCGCGGAGGATGCCGGCACGGCAAGAAGCGCAGGCGGCACGATACGCGCGGTGGCGTTCAGCACCTCGGCAATGGCCCGGGCATGCAATGGCTGCCGCTGCGCGAGGCGCACATAATCCTCCGGCGCGGCGTTTGGCGACAGCACATGCAGCGTGCACTGGCGCTGCACGAACTCGAATGCCTTTTCGATCTGCGCCTGGCCCGCCACTGTGCGTAAGACGATCTCGAAGCCGAGGTAACAGCTCTCTGCATCCATGTCGGCGGCGGGCGGCAGTGTCTCGTCGACCACGGCGACTGCGGCCAGTTCGCCCAGCTGTGACAGATAGCTGATGAAGGCCGCGGGGTCCATGCCCTGCCTGAATACGTCTTCACCAAACTGCACGGATATATGCCAAAGCGCCGCTTCGCTCATCGCGGCGGACGCCTGCTCCGGCGGCTGTTCGGCCAGGCCGAGATAGCGGTGCAATTGCTCCAGCAGCGGCACGCCACGTTCGCCCAGATCGCCCTGCCCGCCGCGCGCCACATCGTCCACCATGGCGGTGATGTGGTCGGCACAGGACAGCAGCAGCACGATCAGACGCTCATCCAGCACGCGGCTGCCATCGCGCACGCCGTCCAGAACACTTTCAACAGCATGGGTGAACACAACGATGGATTCAAGGCTGAACAGGCCCGCCGTCCCCTTGATGGTATGCGCCGCGCGGAACACGGCGTGAATCAGCTCTCCATGTGGCTCGCCCCGCCCCAGCTTGAGCAGCCCGCTCTCCATTTCGACCAGCAGCTCGCCTGCCTCGGCGACAAATGCCTGCAAACCTTCATCCAGGTCCATCGGAGCATCCTTCTTGAGAAGACGCCAGGCCAAGCAACTTGAACATCGAGAGAACGGCGGGGCTGTGCGACACCAGCCGCAGCTCCCTGCCGGAGGCGCGCGCTTCGCGCCGGGCAAGCAAAAGCAATTGCAGGCCAGCCGAGTCGATTTCGGTGACGTCTGCCAGATCCACTTCCAGCACCTGCGCCTTGGACAGCCGGGCAAGCAGGCTTTCCTTCAACTCCCGCACGCGCCGCAGCGTCAGTTCACCTTCGATGAACAGCAGCACAGGCGGGGCAGGCGATTGGTCCATTAGCTCATCGTATGCTCTTGACAACTCGCTTGCAAGACGTTCGACCGCAACAGTTGCTATATCAATACGGCATAGATACACGCAAATAAACAATAGATCGCATATCCCTCCAGTCTTAGAATCAACCGATACCAAAAGCATAAAGGAGACAAAATGGAACGACGCAGCTTCCTGCGCGCCGTCGCTGCCGGTTCGGCCATGGGTGGTCTGGCAGGCGCCGCCAGTCCTGCCATCGCGGCAACCCAGCAAACCACCAACGACCGCGCCTACATGGCGGGCCTGCTTCAGAAAATGGCGGAGCCAGTCCTGAGCAATATGGCCGGGGGCACGCTGCAAAAGCGCTTTCCGCTCGAAGTCAGCCCAACCTGGGATGGACGTGATAAGCGCGTCAGCTATCTGGAATGCTTCGGCCGCCTGATTGCTGGCGTGGCGCCCTGGCTGGCACTGCCCGACGATGGCAGCGCGGAAGGCCGCACGCGCAAGCGCCTGCAACAGCTGGCCCTGCAAAGCTATGCCAACTCCGTCGATCCGAAAAATCCGGACTACCTGATGTGGAATGGTCCCGGCCAGACGCTGGTCGATTCGGCCTATTTCACCAATGCGCTGATGCGCGCACCCAAGGCGCTGTGGGAACCGCTGGATAACACCACCAAGCAGCGCATCATCGCCGAGATCAAATCCCTGCGCCGCATCGATCCGCCTTATATCAACTGGCTGCTGTTTGCGGCCATGAATGAAGCCTGGCTGCTGTCCATCGGCGAGCAATACGACCCGATGCGCATGAATGTCGCGATCCGCAAGATCAATGAGTGGTATGTGGGCGACGGCTGGATCAAGGATGGTGACAGCTTCCACTTCGATTACTACGGCGCCTTCGTCATGCACCCGATGCTGACGGAAATCCTGGAAGTCGCGGAGCGCGAAAAGGCGCCCTTCTGGAACGGCAATCCGGCCGAGCTGCACGCCCAGGCGCTCAAGCGCATGCAGCGCTATGCGGAACATCTGGAACGCTTCGTTTCGCCAGAAGGCACTTACCCGCCGATTGGCCGTTCGCTTACTTACCGCACAGCGGCCTTCCAGCCTTTGGCCCTGCTGGCCTGGCGTAAGCAGCTGCCCGCCAGTCTGCCGGAAGGCCAGATCCGCGCGGCGATGACGGCCGTGCACAAGGCTGTCTGGACGGAGCCGAGCAATTTCACGAAGGACGGCTATCTGACCATCGGCTTTGCAGGACACCAGCCGGAGCTGGGTGACTGGTATTCGAATAACGGCAGCATGTACATCGCGTCGGCCAGTTTCCTGCCGCTTGGTCTGCCGGAGAATGACAGCTACTGGACAGCTCCTGCGCAGGACTGGACGCAAAAGAAGGCGTTCGCAAGTCACCGCTTCCCTAAAGACTATCCGGTCAACTACTGAACCTGCCCATGACCACGAATCCACTTCGCCGCCGTGTCCTGCAAGGCACGGCAGCCGCTATCGGTACGATCTTCCTGCCATTGCATGCGGCCACGCCGCGCTTCTCGATTGGCGCCACTGATTTTCTGCTGGACGGTAAGCCGCTCCAGATCCGCTGCGGCGAGATGCACTTCGCCCGCGTGCCACGCGAGTATTGGTCGCATCGCCTGAAGGCCATCAAGGCGATGGGCTTGAATACCGTCTGTGCTTACCTGTTCTGGAATTATCACGAGTGGCGCGAAGGCCGCTTTGATTGGGCCGGCCAGCGCGACGCCGCTGAATTCTGCCGCGTGGCGCAGCAGGAAGGCTTGTATGTGATCTTGCGCCCTGGTCCTTATGCCTGCGCCGAGTGGGAAATGGGTGGCCTGCCATGGTGGCTGTTGAAGCATGACGGCGACAGCTTCCTGCGCACGCGCGATCCGGCCTATATCGAACCCGCACGCCGTTGGCTGGCTGAAGTGGGCCGCGTGCTGGCGCCTATGCAGATCACGCAGGGCGGTCCGATTCTGATGGTGCAGGTCGAGAACGAATACGGCTTCTTCGGCGACGACCTCGAATACATGCGCGTGATGCGCAAGGCGCTGCTGGATGCGAAGTTCGATGTACCGCTATTCCAGTGCAATCCGACCAATGCGGTCGCGAAGACGCATATTCCCGAGCTGTTCTCGGTGGCGAATTTCGGCAGCGACCCGGCCAATGGTTTCAAGGCATTGGCCGCGGTGCAGAAAGGGCCGCTGATGTGCGGCGAGTATTACTCCGGCTGGTTCGATACCTGGGGCGCACCGCACCGCCGCGGCGCCGCGACCAAGGCGGTCGAAGACATCCAGGCCATGCTGAAGGCAAACGGTTCGTTCAGTCTCTACATGGCCCACGGTGGTACGACCTTCGGCCTGTGGGGCGGCTGCGACCGCCCCTTCCGTCCGGATACCAGCAGCTACGACTACGACGCGCCGATAGGCGAAGCGGGCTGGATGGGCGAGAAGTTTGAAGCCTACCGCGAAGGCATCAAGCCCTTCCTGGCTGCCGGAGAAACCCTGCCGCCAGCGCCTCCGCAAACTCCTGTAATGGAAATCGCGCCTTTCATGCTGAAGGAGTCGGCGGCGGTGTTTGCGAATATGCCACCCAAAGTAATCCGCGATGTCTCGCCACGCCCTTTAGAGCAATATGACATCAGCCGCGGCCTGGTCGCTTATCGCATCACCCTGCCCGCCGGTCCTGCGGGCGTGCTGGAAGCGACCAAGGTACGCGACCTGGCATGGGTCCACCTCGATGGCCGCCAGATCGGCACGATGGACACGCGCTTCCGCCGCTACACAGTCGATCTGCCTGCGCGCAGCAAGCCGGTCACGCTGGAGATCCTGCTGTACACCATCGCGCGCGTGAACTTCGGCGTGGAGATCCACGACCGCAAAGGTCTGCATGGTCCGGTTCAGTTCACGCCAACCGGCAGCGCAGCGCAGCCACTGGAAAATTGGGAAATCCGCGCCATCGATTTCGATGCCGATGGCACGCTGCCTCCATTGGCATGGAAACCGGGCCGTGCGGGTGGCGCTGCCTTCTGGCGCGGCAGCTTCAATGCGTCGCGGCAGGCCGACACCTTCCTCGACATGTCCAGCTGGGGCCAGGGCATTGTGTGGATCAACGGCCGCTGCCTGGGCCGCTACTGGAGCATCGGCCCGACCCAGACCATGTATCTGCCTGGCCCATGGATTCGCGCCGGCGAAAATGAAGTCGTTGTTCTCGATCTCACCGGCCCGCAATCGGCGCGCATCAGCGGCTTGAAAGCACCGGTCTTCGACCAGCTGCATCCGGAGCGCGACCTCRCGCGCCCACCGAGCAAGATCAAACCGCACCTCGACGGCGTGGCGCCAGCGCACGAAGGAGAATTCGCCGCCGGCAGCGCAACGCAGGATGTCCGCTTTGCGAAACCTGCGCACGGCCGCCAGTTCTGCCTCGAATCGCTGGACGCGCACGACGGCAAACAATTCGCGGCCGTTGCCGAGATCTCGCTGCTCGACGCCAAAGGCGAAACGATCAACCAGTCCAACTGGACGATCGCCTACGTCAGCAGCGAAGAGCTAAGCAAGGAAGATGGCGGCGCGCTGAATGCGATCAACGGCCAGGTCACCGACTACTGGCATTCCGCGTGGAGCGGCAAAGGCGTCAAGCCAAAGCATCCGCACCTGCTGATCATCGATCTGGGCAAAGATGTTGAAGTAGCAGGCCTTCGCTACACGCCCCGCCAGGGCAAGGACGACGTCACCGGCCGCATCAAGCACTTCCGCGCTTACCTCGGCGAGGCGCTGGCGCGCTGAAAAAACCCACGGCGCAAAAGCGGGTGGCTGCCACATCGTGGCAGCCACCTGGTTTTACGTCTTGGGTTCAGAAAGCAAAAAAGCCCACCGGCGTCTGCGCCTGGTGGGCTTCTTCAATAACTAGCCTGACGATAACCTACTTTCACACTGGTTGCAGCACTATCATCGGCGCAAAGTCGTTTCACGGTCCTGTTCGGGAT
>NZ_JBFRDW010000084.1:0-13170 GCF_052113985.1 Pseudoduganella sp. RAF53_2
CAGCTCTTCCGCCTTGGCGAGCTTGCTGCCCGCTTCGGCGCCAGCCACGACGTACGAGGTTTTTTTCGACACGGATCCGGACACTTTGCCGCCCGCCGCTTCAATCATCGCTTGCGCCTGATCGCGCCCCATATTCGGCAGCGTACCAGTCAGCACGAAAGTCTTGCCGCTCATGGCCCCCTCCGACTCAGCCACTTCCGGCAATTGCGCCAGCAGCGCTGCCCGCAAGTCTTCCACGCCTTCGAGCTTCGCTTTGTTGCCGGGCGTGCGCACCCATTCTTCCGGCGACTCCGCGACATTGGCGGGCAGACCGAAGACGTTGAACACGCCGAGATGCGCAATCGCGCCCAGCGTCATCCCATCCGTCAGCAGCTGTTTGGCGCGCGGCTCGGTGAGCTTCGGAATATCCATGGCCGCCAGCAGCTTCACCGGTTCCAGCTTCTCACGCAGTTGCGCTTTCGGTGCGTGTTCACCAGCAGGCGTGACGTGCTGCAGCAGCGCGTCAATCGCTTCCTGGTTCTTCGGCTCAGCGAAGAAGTCGGCAATCGACTCGGCGACGGTGCCACCAATGTCCGGCAGCACGCGCAGCAGCGCGGCGGGCGATTTGCGGATCAGTTCAAACTTGCCCAGCCAGTCCGCCAGCGTCTTCGCGGTCGATTCGCCAACGTGGCGAATGCCCAGCGCGAACAGCAAGCGTTCCAGCGGCGGGTTCTTGCTGGCCTTGATCGCATCCAGCAGATTGTCCGCCCATTTGGTGGCGATCTTGCCCTGTGCGACCGTTTCCGGCGTGGTGCCATCGCGTTCGTCAGCCAGGCGCTTCATCTTCAGCAGGTCTTCCAGCGACAGCTTGTAGAGATCCGCCACGCCGTGCACCAGGTTGCATTCGACCAGATTGTCGATATAGCGGTCGCCCAAACCTTCGATGTCCATCATGCGGCGGCCGGCGAAGTGGCGGATCGCCTCCTTGCGCTGGGCAGAGCAGAACAAGCCGCCGGAGCAGCGCGCCACGGCTTCATCGGCCTCGCGTACCACGTGCGAGCCGCACACAGGGCAAGTCTTCGGCAACGACCATGCCATCGGTTCAGGCGATGGACGGCGCTCCAGCACTACCGACAGCACTTCCGGAATCACGTCGCCCGCGCGGCGCACGATCACGGTGTCGCCAACGCGCACGTCCTTGCGATGCACTTCATCTTCATTGTGCAGGGTCGCATTGGTGACGGTTACGCCGCCCACGAACACTGGCTGCAGACGCGCCACCGGTGTGATCGCGCCAGTGCGGCCGACCTGCACTTCGATCGCCTGCACGGTGGTCAGCGCCTCTTCGGCCGGGAATTTGTGCGCCAGCGCAAAACGCGGCGCACGCGAAACGAAACCCAGCGTGCGCTGGTCTTCCACGTTATTGGTCTTGTACACCACGCCGTCGATTTCGTACGGCAGCGCAGGACGCGCCTTGCCAATGCGCTCGTAATAGCCCATCAGGCCATCCTTGCCGCGCACTACATCGCGCTCGCTCGATACCGGCAAGCCAAGTTCTTCATACCAGTCCAGCAATGCGGAGTGCGACTCCGGCATATCAGCGCCAATCAGTTCGCCGATGCCGTAGGCGAAGAAACTCAGTTTGCGCTGTGCAGTGATGCGCGAATCCAGCTGGCGCAGACTGCCCGCTGCGGCGTTACGTGGATTGACGAATTCCTTCTGGCCCTGCTCGCGCTGCCGCGCGTTCATGGCAGCAAAATCGGCCTTGAACATCAGCACTTCGCCGCGCACTTCCAGCACGGAAGGCACATTCTTGCCCTTCAGGCGCAACGGAATGGCCTTGATGGTGCGGATATTGGTGCTGACGTCCTCGCCGGTGAAGCCATCGCCGCGCGTGGCGGCCTGCACGAACACGCCGTCTTCGTAGCGCAGGTTGATCGCCAGACCGTCGTATTTCACTTCAGTGGCGTATTCGACCTGCACTTCGTCCAGGCCCTCGCGTACGCGGCGGTCGAAGTTCTCGATGTCTTCTTCCGTGAAGCCGTTATTCAGCGACAGCATCGGCACGGCATGCGTCACGGCGCCGAATTCGGCCAGCGGCACAGCACCGACGCGGAAAGTCGGCGAATCCGGCGCCACCAGATCCGGGTGGGCCGCCTCGATTTGCTGCAGCTCGGCGAAGAGCTTGTCGTACTCCGCGTCGGGAATGGTGGGCGCATCGAGCACGTGGTAGGCGTGCAGATGGCGATTCAATTCCGACGTCAGCCAGGCGGCGCGTTCGGCTGGGTTATGTTGTTCTTTGTTGCTCATTACTGCTTATTATTGCTTAACTGAACAGGCGCAGCGCGCGGGTCGAGCCGGCCGGAATATCGGACGATTCCATATCGGCGTAAAAATCCTTGACCTGGCCCGCAATACCGGCCAGCGCTTCGTCAGCCAGCGGCTGGTTATAGTCGTCGACGATGGTCGCATCCAGACGGCCGCTCAGCGACTTGGCGCAGGCAATCATGGAGCCGAAGCCGTCGCGCGCAGGCGATACGCAAGGCACATCCAGCAGCAGCGTCAGGCGCGGCGTGGTTTCTTCGGCCAGGGTCACATTGGTGGACAGGGTGAACAGATACCCCCCCTCGCCGTCCGGCATCGCGTAGCGGCCATCAGGACGCACGTCGAAACCCAGTTTTTCCAGTGCACCCAGCAGGGTCGCAATCGCCCACGGTGCGCCGTTGGTAGCGAGGTTCACGCCCAGCTGCGCGTCGTGATTGGCGACGAAGCGGTGCAGGTTTTTGGCTTCAGCCATGACTTCGATCATGTCCGGAATTTGCGGCTCGGCGCCGATTTCGTCGGCCACCGCGCGCAGGCGGGTCACCAGTTCGGAGTATTCGAGTTCGTTCAGGGCCGTGGTGCGGCTGGCCAGCTGTACGCCGCCTTGCAGCCTGGTGTACACCGTGCCATGGCGGATCGGCTCCCATTCATCGCTGACGGCCAGGCCGATGAAGTGGACCGGCTTGCTGCCCACAAAGCGCAGCTTTTGCAGCGCAGGCAGCAACTTGTCGCCGCGGATTGGCGCTTCCAGTTCCAGCGGCAGCAGGCAATCGATCAGCGGATCGACCAGGCTGGTGGCCAGTTCGGCAGGCGGTACGGATGCATCGGCGCTGCGCACCGGCGCGGTGGGCGCGTCATCATCAGGCGCCACGGTTGGCGATGGCACGGCGCCTGCCGGATGGTCGGGCGCAGCGTAGCCGCCGGAGCCCGCATCGGGCATGGGCACATCATCGAGGCTGAAGCTAGGCTCGGCGCGCTCGCCGGGCGCATCGCCCTGGCGCATCAGCACATCGTCGTGCTCGACGCCGAATACGCGTTCCATGCTCTTGCGGGCCTTGTACTCCTGCCACTTGTTATAGGTGAACACACCGGCGATAAACACGCCGCCGGCCGCGATCAAACTCATTTGGAAATCTGTCATGCTGCTTGGGCCTCAGTAGCAAAAGATGCGGCGGCTTCCATGTCCACCGCCACGATGCGCGATACGCCCTGCTCCTGCATCGTCACACCGATCAGTTGATTGGCCATCTCCATCGCAATCTTGTTGTGCGAGATGAAGAGGAATTGGGTCTGGTCGGACATGCGCTTCACCATGCGGCAGAAGCGCTCCGTGTTGGCGTCGTCCAGTGGCGCGTCCACCTCGTCCAGCAGGCAGAATGGCGCCGGATTCAAACGGAACATCGAGAACACCAGCGCCGTCGCGGTCAGCGCCTTTTCACCACCGGACAGCAGGTGAATCGTGGCGTTCTTCTTGCCCGGCGGCTGTGCCATCACCTGCACGCCGGAATCGAGAATTTCTTCGCCCGTCATGGTCAGCTTGGCCTGGCCGCCGCCGAACAGAATCGGGAACAATTCGGAGAAGCTCTGGTTGACGCGATCGAAGGTGTCCTGCAGCAGGTCGCGGGTTTCCTTGTCGATCTTGGTGATGGCGTCTTCCAGCGTGTTGATCGCTTCGGTCAGATCGCGGTTCTGGGCGTCGAGGAAGTTCTTGCGTTCGGACGCAGTCGACAACTCGTCCAGTGCAGCCAGGTTGACCGCGCCCAGTGCGGCGATCGCATTGGTCAGGCGCGTCACCTCGCCTTGCAGGTAGGACGCCTTCATGTCCGGATGCAGCTTCTCGGACAGCGCGGCTTCGTCGGCCTGCACTTCGGCCAGCTGCTGCGCGAACTGTTCCTGGTTCAGGCGCGCGGCCTGTTCCTTCAGTTGCATTTCCGTGATCTTGTCGCGCTGCGGCTGCAGGCTGCGCTCGGCCGACATGCGGCCTTCTTCGTGATGGCGCAGCTGCTGCGTGATCTGATCGAGTTCGTGACGCGCGTCGGCCAGCGCACGTTCCTGTTGCGTGCGGCGGTCCAGCAGATCCTGCAGACCTTCGTTGGCGGTGCCGGATTCCAGGCCCGCCAGCTCAGCCTCGCCGGCTTTCACGCTTTCCGCTACCTGCGCAACCTGCGCGGTGGCGGTCGCGATGCTGCGGCGCAGTTCGTCGATGCGGTTGCGCGCGGACTTCTCGGCAAACTCCGCTTCCTGGGCCTTGCGTTCCAGTTCGCGCAGGGCTTCGCGGGCGTCGGCCAGGCGCTGCTCCTTGAGCATGAATGCGGTCTGGCCGTCTTCGTGCTCGCCTTGCAGGTTGCCCAGTTCCATATCCAGCTGCTCGAATTTTTCTTCGGATTCGAGCTTGACCTGCATTTGTTCCGCTTCCTGCGCCGCGATTTCTGCCAGGTCGGTTTCGATCTGGTTGCTGCGCTGGTTGAAGCGCGCCTCGACTTCAGAGAGCTTGACCACTTCCAGTTGCAGCGTGTGTACGCTGGAGGTCAGGCTTTGCACCTTCTGTCGCACTTCCGCGAGGTGGCGCGCGTGGTTCGACAGTGCGGCATCGGCACGCACAGCGCGCGAACGGGCTTCTTCGGCCAGCATCGATTGCGCGCGCAACTGCTTGGTGATGTTGTCGATTTCGTGCTGGCGGCCCAGCATACCGGCCTGCTCGTCATCAGCGGCGTAGAAACGCACGCTCGATTGGGTGATGATGTGGCCTTGCTTCGTGACGAAGCAAGCACCGGCAGGCAGCGTACCGCGTGCTGCGAAGGCCGCGGTATTGTCATCGGCGTAGAAGGCGTTGTGCAGCCAGTCTTGCAGCACGCCACGCAGGCCGGGATCGTTCAGCTTCAGCAGATCCAAGAACGGACGCAGCGCGGCGCCACCGGCGGACGCGCCAGACGCAGTAGACGCGCCCCCGGCACCCGGCGTGACGCCGGCGGTACTTCCTGCTGCACCAGTGCCGAGCGCGCCGGGCGTGCTTCCTGCTGTGCCAGCAGGAGCGGTGGTCTGCGGCGCGAACAGCGCCAGCTTGGCCGGAGGTGCGTCGCTGAAGAAGTGCTTGGCCCATTCGATGTTGGACACCTGCAGCGCCGATGTGCGCTCGCGCAGGATTGCTTCCAGCGCCGTTTCCCAGCCCTGCTCGATATCCAGCTTCTGCCACAAACGCGGCAGCTCATTCAGTTCATGCTTCTGCAGCCACGGCGTAATCTTGCCCTCGGTCTGCACACGCTCCTGAAGCTGGCGCAGTGCGTTCAGACGCGCTTCCAGCTGATGGTTGGCAGCAGTCTCGGATTGAACGGCGGCTTGCGCTGCCTGGCGTTCTTCCTCAAGGCGTGGCTGCTGCTCGTTCGCTTCTTCGAGAATGAAATTCTGCTCTTCCAGCGCCTGCTGCTTCTCTTCCAGCTGCATCTTGAGGTTATCGAGATGCGTGGAATCGGGCATGGACAAGCCATTCTTCTCCTGCTGTAAACGCTCCTTGCGCGTCGCCAGGCCGGACAGAATATTGGAGGCATTGCGCTGGTGCGCAGATTCCAGTTCCAGCTGCTGCTGCGCCTGCATGATGCGGGCGCGCGATTCGGTGGACTTGCTCTGCGCCTCGCGCCATTCGCCTTCCAGCACGGGCAGCAATTCAGCCTTCTGCTCCGCCACCATCTTGGCCTCTTCGACCTTGGCGGACAGTTCTTCGACGTTGATCTCGGCCTCTTCGACCTGCGAAGAATATTCCTCGGCCTGTTGCTGCCACTGGTCGCGCTGGGCGGCAAGGGTGACCAGCTGGTTCTGCAAGCGGGTGCGCGACTCGATCACAAACTTGATCTGCGCTTCCAGGCTGCCGATCTCGGAGTTGGTCTGGTACAGGTGGCCCTGCGCCTGGTGCAGGCGGTCGCCGACGGCGAAGTGCGCCTGGCGCATCTGCTCCAGCGACAGTTCGACATTGCGCAGCTTGGCGGTCTGCTCTTCCAGATCGTTCTGCGCCTGCTCCATCTCGCGGAAATACTTGGCCTGCTCGTTCTGGGCTTCCGTCTTGCGCAACAGCCAAAGCAGCTTTTGCTTCTCATCCTGATCGGACTGAAGCTGGTGGAACTTGTTGGCCACGACGGCCTGTGCTTCCAGCTTTTCCAGGTTGGTATTCAGCTCGCGCAGGATGTCTTCCACGCGCAGCAGGTTTTCGCGCGTATCGTGCAGACGATTTTCGGTTTCGCGGCGGCGTTCCTTGTACTTCGATACGCCTGCGGCTTCTTCCAGGAAGACACGCAGTTCTTCCGGACGCGACTCGATGATTCGGGCGATCATGCCCTGGCCGATAATCGCGTAGGCGCGCGGACCGAGGCCGGTGCCGAGGAAGATGTCCTGAATGTCGCGGCGGCGAACAGGCTGACTGTTGATGTAGTAGGTCGAGGTGCCATCCCGCGTCAGCGTGCGCTTGACGGCGATTTCGGCGTATTGGCCCCATTGGCCGGAAGCGCGGCCCTCATGGTTATCGAAAACCAGTTCCACGGACGCGCGGCCCGCTGGCTTGCGCAGCGTGGAGCCGTTGAAAATCACGTCCTGCATGGACTCGCCGCGCAGTTCGGAAGCCTTGGATTCGCCCAGAACCCAGCGCACGGCATCGATGATATTCGACTTGCCGCAGCCGTTTGGCCCTACCACGCCGACCAATTGGCCCGGCACCTGGAAATTGGTGGGATCGACGAACGACTTAAATCCCGACAATTTGATGGAAGATAGACGCACGTTGTATCAGTTCTTCGCCCGCACAGGCACTAGTTTTCAAAGTGGCCAATCATAACATTTTACCAGCGGCGTTCGAAGGGTTTTTCATGGCCGGAGAGGTAGAGCGCCAGAGCGGTCATCCAGCGCTCGGTCGGGAGCGGTTCGGCCTGGGGCGCGATCAGCAACAGGGGCAGCAGGACGCCCGCCAGCGTCCGCCCAAAGCGCATAGGGCGCTCGCTGTGCACAATGGGGATGAAAGCCGCTGCCACAGCGAAGCCGACGGCTGCGCCCAAAACCACTTCGGCCCAGGAATGGGCGTGCACCGGCACCCGCGATACGCTGATCAGCAGCGCCAGCACAACGCCGGCCACCGTCGCCAGGTGCCGGGAGCGGTCTTCGGAATGGTTAAAAGCGAGGTAAAAAGCGACCGGAAAGACGGCGCAGGCCCGCATGGCATGGCCGCTCAGGCCACCAAACTTCATTTCCGGCATGCCGACACCCCAGCCGATCCAGGCAACCTTGGTGGCGACGACCGCCAGCATGCCCAGCCCGAACAGCAGGCACCAGCTCAGACTCAGGCGCCAGGAACGCCCCGCCAGCAGCCAGGCGGCGATCGCGATGCCCAGCGGGCCTGTAATGGGCAGGCTGCCTAGCATGCTCAAGCCGTTCCACCAGCTCATCATCCGGGCGCGCTCCTGAAGTTGTAGATGTTATATTGAAACACAAACACCGTATTTCATCGAATCATATGCCGCAAAGTAAAACTTCTGTTTTGTTCGTCTGCATGGGCAATATCTGCCGTTCTCCTACCGCTGAAGGAGTTTTCCGGCACCGCGCCGAAGCTGCCGGTCTGGATCTGCACATCGATTCGGCAGGCACCCACGCCTACCACATTGGCGAGGCGCCGGATGCCCGCTCTTCACGCCACGCACTGCAACGTGGCTATGACCTGAGCGCCCAGCGGGCACGCAAGGTCACCGCTGCGGATTTCGAGCGCTTCGACCATGTGCTGGCCATGGATCATGAGAATCTGGAGATTTTGCAGCGGGCCTGTCCGCCGCAGTATCAGCATAAAGTGGGACTGTTCATGCGCTATGCCACGCGCTCCGAATCCGAAATCGTGCCGGACCCTTACTATGGCGGAGCCAAAGGCTTCGATCTGGTGCTGGATTATATTGAGGATGCGTCGGATGGCCTGATTTCCATCTTAAAACCCAAAGCGTGAACCTGGTGCCTGCCACGCCGTGGCAGGCACCTGTCGTCTGAGGTTTCAGGCTACGCCGTGGCAGGCACCTGCCGTTTGAGGTTTTAGGCTACGCCGTGGCAGGCGCCTGTCGTCTGAGGTTTTAGGCTACGCCGTGGCAGGCACCTGCCGTTTGAGGTTTCAGGCCACGCCGGCCTGGTCGTGCGTGTYGTCGTTGACCGCCATGGCGCCCATGGCTACGGTCAGCGCTTGCGCCACCACTCCTTCGGTGCGGATCAGGCGCACAGTACCATCGCGGAACTGCTGCGCCAGTGCGTCGCCGGAGATGGAGAACGCTTCCTGGCGTGAACTGGTGGAGAAGATGTAAAGCGTCTTCAGTGGGCTGATCCACGCCAGCTTGACTTTGCGCGTGCTGCCGTCGTCCTGCTCGAACTCCAGCCAATTGCCGCGCGCCAGCGAGTCCACTTCAATGGTGGCGTCGTCGTCTTGCGGCGGAGGCGTTTCGGATTCGATCTTGGCCTGCAATTCCAGACGGCGCTCGGCATCCTTCTGCGCCACTTCCATGGCTATTTCAACCTGGCGCTCCGGCGAGATTTCCAGCGGGGCACGCACGATCGATGCATGGCACTCGGCCAGTTCGGCAAAGAATTGCAGACGGTCGGAGTCCTGCCACTTGATCACATCCAGCCACTTGTTCAGCGTGGAAAGCAGGGTTGGCAGCTTAGCGATCAGCTTCTTGCGGTCGTCGGCCGTGATCTTCGGACGCACAGACCAGATGAGATCATCCATGGTGTCGGTCGCGTTCTTTACGGCGCCCGGCTTTTCGTCCTCGACGCTGTAGGCAATCTTCAGGACCGATACCCATTTGTTTTCCAGGAAGGCTTCAACCACGGCCACTACTTCGCCGGTGCCGATGCGCAGAGCCACGGCATCTTTGGCCGACTTGGCGGCGACCGCCATCTTTTCCTGCTTCAATGCGAGTTTGATCGGTTCGGCGATGGCCGCAGCGGCAGCGGTTTCTTCGGCATTCAGCGAAGCTTCGAGTTCGTTGACGGCCTCGGTGAAGACCGACAGCTCCTGCTCGTAGTCGCTGCCGACTTTTTCCACGCTCTTCTGCATGGCCTTGAACAGCGGATCGTCCGAACCCTTCTTCTGCTCCCAGCCCATGCGCGACATCAGGTCGATCATGCGGCGGGCCGGGTGCGCTTCCTGGAAGAAGAAGTCTTTGTCGACCAGCGCGGCCTTCAGCACCGGGATCTGCAGGAAGCGGATCAGGTTCTTGATTTCAGGGCTGATGCTCTCGTCGCGGAAGACGGTGTCGAACACCGCCGACAGCAAGTCGATGGTGCTTTCGTCGGCGCGCGTCAGACTGCCCTGTGGAGCGGTCTGCTTGATCTGCGGCAGAAAGAAGACATTGCCCGTTTGTGCGGGCTGGTCGGCGAATCCTCCGGCCATTGCGGCGCCCTCGCCGGCTTCGCCAGCCGGAATACCGACCATGCCGGCCGCGCCGGCCATCCCATTCAGGCCAGCCAGGCCAAACATGCCTGCATCGCCAGCGGCGATAGACATTCCTTCCGCGCCGACGGCCGCCGCGCCCGTCCTCACCGCGCCGCGCTGGAGTTGCGCGAGATAGTTCATCAGCGGCTCTTTGGCGCTGATCAGCGACAGCCGCTGTGCCACTTCGTTATTGGCGCCGCCGTGGAAGCCCTGCGCGGGACCCTGCACCCAGCCGGTTGCCGGCACTGCCACGCCGCCCGGCACGCCAGGCACGGCAACGCCGGCCATCATTTCTGTCGATGCGCCTGGCGCAGCGAATACCACGCCCGCAGGCGCAGCACCGCCAGCCACCGGCACGAACCCCGGTGCAGGCACTGCGCCCGGCGCAACCGCTCCGCCAGCTACAACGCCTGCCAGTGCGGCCGGTACGCCAGGTACCGCGCCAACGCCAGGGGCCATGCCCGCACCCGAGACGCCTGCGATGCCGGCGGACAACGCCGCCCCCGGGATGCCAGCAGCACCTGGGGCCATCGCCACACCCGGAACACYGGCAGCCATCGTCATACCCGGAATGCCAGCGGCGCCTGGGGCCATCGCCACGCCCGAAACACCGCCGGCGCCGGAGGCCATAGGCACGCCAGCGCCAGGAGTCGCCGCCACGCCGGGGGCCAGGACCATGGCAGGCTGCATTGCGGCACCCGCCATCGGTACCCCGGCAGCGACGCCCGCCGGAGCCGCACCGCCGTGTGCTGCCGCGCCAGTCGCCGCAGAAGCATGCTCTGGCTGAGTCTTGACGCCACCTTCCAGATGCCCTGGCGCGCCATACAAGCCGGGAGCCACCGCCAGGGTCGGCAAGCTCAGATCCAGATCGCCCAGCTGATCAAAACCAGTCGGCGTTTTGCTTGGCGTATCGGATGCGCCAGCGAAGAACTGGCGCAGTTGTTCAGCCAGTGCCGCTTGCTGATTCTTCTTGCGCGAAGGCGCCATCGAAGCATCGTGCGAATCCGCACGTCGCATCTTCTTTCCCTCACCTTTACGCTCCAGCCCCTGGTTGAGCGCTTCGTACATCGCGCTCAACTCGAAGAACGTGTCGGGCTTCAGATGCGGCATCAGGAATTCTTTGGCTTCCTCGTCGTTCACGAACTCCAGCCAGGCGGCATTGATCGCGTTGAGGAAGGCTTCGGGACGGAAGGGATTCTGATTGACGCGCAGGATATCGCGGTCCATAAGGAAGGCCAGCCGCACATTTAGCGTGGCCAGCGCATCGGAATATTGCACCTCAAAGGGCTTGGCGATGCTGCCCATGGTGACCTTGTTGTCCATCTCCTCGAACGGCACGAGGGACAGCGGACCATCCAGCGCCGGCGCCGCCTTTTTGCCGGGACGCAGATCGGCGAGGTCCCGGCGCACCGAGCGCTCCATCTCCTTGGACACCAGATTCATGAACGCGAAGTGATCGGTGCGCAGCAGATTACCGGCACGGATGCGTGCCTGCACCTCTTTCACATCACCGCTCATATTGTCGCCATCGACCAGTGCACCAGCCAGCGACAGCGCGAAATCGTGGAATTGCTCGCTCAGGTGCTTGACCGCCACGCTGATCAGATTTTCCAACAGCGCATGCCGCGGCGTGACCGCATTTTTGGGCAGCGAAGGCTTGGATTGATCTGGAAGCATGATGGCGCCTGACTTTGAGGGTTATGCCTATTGTGGCAGATTATTTCCACAAGGCAATAGGCAAAATGAAAGAATTCGTGAATTTGTTGGGAAATTGTGTGAGATTGTCGCGGCGCACCAAAATGGTGCGAGGCATAGTCCTACATGCCTCTACGGAAAATTCCGATACAAGATTAGTGCTCAAATACGCATCATGCCCCTACGGACGGCCTTTGGGGGCTATTCGGACATCTGATTCACAGGAAAGGAGTTCCAAATGAAGAGGAATGACAAAGGCCGCAGCAAGCAAAGCTCCTCCGCGGGCAGCAAGCAATCGGGGAGTCAGGGCTCGCAGCAGAGCGGCAGCCCAAGCATGCAAAACCAGCAGCTCGAAGCCAACCAGCAGCCGAGCCACAAGATCGACAGCAAGCGTGCACGCAAGCGCTCTTAGTAGCGCAGCAGCGGCCGGGCCGTAAGCGCTGTGCCGTACGACGAACAGAGCCCGGCCGCTTCGGCGCCCCGGCTCTTTCTGTTTATATATTGGTGACGCGCTTGCCCTTGGGCGGCGAGAAATCCTTGATGGCATTCACCAGCTGGACCTTTTCCGCGTCGCGTGCAGTCAGGTGCAGGTCGGACATGGAGTGCACCAGCCAATGGTCATCAGTCAGCTGCACGTTCTGGCGCAGGATCGATTCGGTGCGGGCGTCGTCGGCCTGCAAGCCTTCCACAATGATGCGCAGCGCATCCGGACGGGCGCCCGATGGCGCGCTGGCGTGCGACTTGTGGATCATGAAGCGCGCAGTCTCGCTGGCGTAACGCTCCTCGCCCGCCAGGAAAAGAATCACGGCGATCGAAGCCACCGCGCCGGCGTTATAAGTCACGACCTTGATCGGCAGATTGCGCAGGTAGTTATGCAGGCACAGACCGTCGCTCACATAACCGCCATTGGACTGAATCAGGATATGCGCAGTCTCCACGCCATCCTCGGTCATGTCCGCCACCGCATCGAACACACGGTGCACCATATCGCTATTGACGTCGCCCGACAGGGTGAACCAGGCTGCCCCATCAAGCTTTTGCTTATCGTTATCCATGGTTAGCGCTCGTAGAGTAGATAAAGTCATTCTAGCAAAGAGCGCACTCCCGGGACGCACACGCCGCGCGGCGCGCGTTTTAGCCGCTTTTTAAGCGTTAACGCAGGCTTTTCGATCAAATGCCACGATATTGCGGCCGCCGCCAGAGTTACGGCCGCGGATAGTAACAACACCTCGATCCAGCGTCCCTCCACCTGGGCGCAGAGTTGCTGAACCGGGAAAGCATAGATATAGATGCCATAGGAATAGTCGTAGCCGCGGACCAGTTGCAGCCAGCGCGGCGCCGCGAGTGCAAAGACCACCGCAGCGTAGGGCACCGCGATCCAGAGCATTCCGGTCAGCGCCAGTGGATTGTCCACGAAGGGCAGCACGCCCAGCCCGGTGGCCGCCACCGGCGCCGAGAACGGAACCCGGGATCGGAACCATTGCAGGCAGGTGCCGACACAGAAGAACACACCCAGCCATGCAAGCCAGTCCAGTACAACCTCCACGCCCAGACGCCAGAGTCCCGGCACAGGCAATGTGTCCAGGTCTGCCGCTCTGCGCCACAGCCAGAATATGGCGAGCAGGAGCGCCGAGCCGAAGCTCGCGGCGCCCAGCCACGCGTGAGGGAGCAAGGCTCCAGCCAGCGCCAGGCCGATGTACATGAGGACTTCGTATTCCAGGGTCCAGAGC
>NZ_JBFRDW010000085.1:0-13091 GCF_052113985.1 Pseudoduganella sp. RAF53_2
CATTGGAAGACTCCCTTCACAAATGTAGTTTCCTTTCCATTATGTCCACGAGCACTCAACCCGCCGAATACCTCGCATTCACCCTGGGCCAAGAAGAATATGGCATCGACATCCAGAAAGTCAGCGAGATCCGCAACTACGAAACCCCAACCCGCATCGCCAACGCGCCTGATTTCGTTAAAGGCGTGATCAACCTGCGCGGCCTGATCGTGCCGATCGTGGATATGCGTATCCGCTTCAATCTCGGCCAGCCGGAATACGGCCCGTTCACCGTCGTGATCATCCTGAACATCGGCAGCCGCGTGGTTGGCATGGTGGTGGATGCAGTGTCGGACGTGACCATCCTCGAACCTGAGCAGATCAAGCCAGCACCGGAAATCGGCGGTTCGATGAACACGGAATACATCACCGGCCTTGGCACGCTGGATGACCGTATGCTGATCCTGGTGGATATCGACAAGCTGATGTCCAGCACCGAAATGGGCCTGATCGAGAAACTGGCGGCATAAGGTACGACATGCGAGCCTTGAACAACATCAGCATCGGCAAGCGCCTGGCGCTAGGGTTTGCCGTGATTCTGGCGTTTGCCATGCTGATTACTGCCATCGGCATCTGGCGCCTGCAACAAGTGGCCGACGCCACGCACGACATGATGGAAACCCCGCTGGCCAAGGAACGCATGATTTCCGATTGGTATAGCAAGATAGATAGCGCTATCCGTCGTACCACCGCGATCGCGCGCAGCAGCGATCCAAGCCTGGCCGCTTATTTTGCGGAGGAAGGCAAGATATCCACCGCCGCATCGGCCGAGCTGCAAAAGAAAATCGTTGACCTGATCGACGAAGACGACGAGAAAGCGCTGTTCGAAAAAATCATGGAGCAGCGCAAAGTCTACCTGTCCACACGCGACCAGGTGGCCAAGCTGAAGGCGGCCGGTGAGCTGGAGCAGGCCAACGACGTTTTCGAGAAAGGCTACAAACCCGGCGCTGCCGCCTATCAGGCCCTGATTCAGGATCTGCTGAAAATGCAGCGCGGGAAAATCGACAATATCGCGCATCACATTGCCGATGCGGCCGCCACCGGGCGCACGAGGATGATGATTCTGGCCGTGCTGGTGCTGGTCTTTGGCGCGACCTGCGCATGGCTGCTCACCACCGGCATCACCCAGCCTTTGCAAAAAGCTGTGGACGCCGCGCGCCGTGTGGCGGCTGGCGACCTGACCACGCAGATTGAGGTCAGCGGCAAGGATGAAACTGGCCAGCTGCTGCTGGCGCTGAAGGATATGAACCAGGCGCTGCTGAACATCGTGCTGGAAGTACGCAATGGCACCGATTCGATCGGCACCTCGTCGATCGAGATCGCGGCGGGCAACCAGGACCTGAGCTCGCGTACCGAGCAGCAGGCGGCTTCGCTGGAAGAAACCGCCTCGTCGATGGAAGAATTGACGTCGACCGTGAAGAACAACGCCGACAATGCCCGCCAGGCCAATCAGCTGGCGGATGCCGCGGCGTCGGTGGCAGTGAAGGGCGGCAGTGTGGTGTCGGAAGTGGTCGGCACCATGGAGTCGATCAACGAATCTTCGCGCCGCATCGTGGACATCATTTCCGTGATCGACAGTATCGCCTTCCAGACCAATATCCTGGCCCTGAACGCTGCCGTTGAAGCGGCGCGGGCGGGTGAGCAGGGCCGCGGTTTCGCGGTGGTGGCCTCCGAAGTGCGCAACCTGGCGCAGCGTTCCGCCGGGGCGGCCAAGGAGATCAAGGAACTGATCAACGATTCGGTCGACAAGGTCAATCAGGGCAGCAAGCTGGTTGGCGAGGCAGGCAGCACGATGGAAGAAATCGTCGCCAGCGTGCAGCGCGTGACGGACATCATCAGCGAAATCACCGCCGCCAGCGCGGAGCAAAGCGTGGGCATCGATGAAGTGTACAAAGCCATCGGCCAGATGGACACCGTGACGCAGCAGAACGCGGCGCTGGTGGAGGAATCGGCCGCGGCGGCGGACTCGATGCGCCAGCAGTGTACCAGCCTGGCGCAAGTGGTCAGTGTATTCAATGTGGGCCAAGAAGCTGGCGCCGCATCGCAGGCCCGTCGCGCCGCAGCGCGCCCGGCACTGCGCCTGGGCCGCCGCTAAGCAGCACTACTGGCGGACGCCTGCTGCGACAGGCGATCCGCCTCGCCATTCCGGTGGCGTGGCACCCAGCGCACATTCACCTGTGCCAGCCGCGCCATCAAATCGCCCACCCGCTCGCGGTGGTGCGCCAAAACCTTCGCTCCCGAACCTTGCGCCAGCAGCACATCGTGCACCACGACCTGGCTGTCGCCGTACACCAGCAGTTCGGCCAGTTCCAGTTCCACCGCTTTTTCCAATAGCGCGATCAGCGCCAGATATTCGGCATCGCCGCTGCTGCCGTGGCCGGCCTGGCGGCTGATTTCAATGCGCTCGCCTTGCGGACCTTCCAGCAGGGCGCCTATGCCGATGCGGCCTGGATTGGGATTGGCTGACCCGTCAAACCACGCGTGCCATGCGGCGGCGGAAGCGGGCACTTTCTGCCGCGCGAGCTTTTCGGCGCGGGCTTTTTCCTGATTCGTTGACATGTATAGCTGATTTTGCAACACTGGTTGCGCTGTATTTCCCAAAAATTCTAACAGGAGATCCCACCAATGGCATTGATCCTCCGCGCAGCCGGCCTCGCCGTGCTTGCCCTGTCGCTTGGCGGTGCACATGCTGCTGCCGCACCAAAGACGCCGAAGAAGTACACGATCGAGCAGTTCATGGCCACCACCTCCATCAATGGTGCTTCCTTCAGCCCCGATGAAAAGCAGATCCTCTTCACCAGCAATGAAAGCGGCATCTTCAATGCCTACGCCATCCCCGTCGCTGGCGGCACGCCGGTCGCGCTGACCAGATCGACGGTGGACAGCACCTTCGCGGTCGGCTTCTTCCGCACGGATAACCGGATTCTGTTTACGCGCGATCAGGGCGGCAATGAGCAGAACCACCTGTTCGTGCGCGAGCTCGATGGCAGTGAGAAGGATCTGACGCCGGGCGACAAGCTGAAAGCCATGTTCCGCGGCTGGAGCACGGACGGCAAGTCTTTCTTCGTGCTGACCAACGAACGCGATCCGAAATACTTCGACTTGTACCGCTACAACGCCAAAGACTACTCGCGCGAGATGATCTACAAGAACGAGGACGGCATCACGCCTTCCGAAATCAGCCGCGACGAGAAATGGCTGGCTTTGAACAAGCCGAATACCACGTCCGACAGCGATATCTACCTGTACAACCTGGTCACGAAAGAGAAAAAGCTGATCACGCAGCACACCGAACCGGCCACCTATGACGCAGAGACTTTCGATCCTGAGTCGAAGAAGCTGTACTTCCTGTCTAACGCCGGCGGCGAATTTACCAGCATCCGTACCTACGATCTCGCTACCGGCGCCGTCGCCGAACATGAGAAGGCCAACTGGGATATGGCCGGTACGGGCTTCTCACGTAATGGCCGCTACCGTGTCAGCTCGGTGAACCAGGACGGCAGCACCGTGCTGCGCATCGTGGAAGGCAAGGACGAGAAACTGGTTGCGCTGCCGAAGGCTCCGGGCGGCGAAATCCGTGGCGTCGTGTTTTCCGAAAGCGGCAATCTGATGGCCTTCTACGTCAACGGTGACCGTTCGCCGAACAATCTGTATGTCTACGATCTGAAGACGAAGCAGAGCCG
The DNA here is from genome assembly GCF_052113985.1 of Pseudoduganella sp. RAF53_2. Classification (NCBI taxonomy): domain Bacteria; kingdom Pseudomonadati; phylum Pseudomonadota; class Betaproteobacteria; order Burkholderiales; family Oxalobacteraceae; genus Pseudoduganella; species Pseudoduganella sp. RAF53_2. The sequence goes on from NZ_JBFRDW010000085.1 coordinate 3,723, forward strand.
CAAGCTGACCGAAAGTCTGAACAAGGAAATCAATCCGGAAGACTTGGTTGAGGCGGAAGTGGTACGCTTCAAGTCCTTCGACGGCATGGTGATCCCGTCGATTTACTACAAGCCGAAGGGCGCTTCTGCGGCCAGCAAGGTGCCGGCGGTGGTCTTCGTGCACGGTGGCCCGGGCGGCCAGACGCGCCGCGGCTACAGCGCCCTGATTCAGTACATCGTCAACAATGGCTATGCGGTCCTGGGCATCAATAACCGCGGCAGCAGCGGCTATGGCAAGAGCTTCCACATGGCGGACGACCATAAGCACGGCCGTGAGCCGCTGTGGGATTGTGTCGAAGCGAAAACCTGGCTGGCGATGCAAAACTATGTCGACGCGGACCGCATTGGCATCATGGGTGGCAGCTACGGCGGCTATATGACATTGTCAGCGCTGGCCTTCCGTCCTGAGACGTTCAAAGTGGGCGTGGACATCTTCGGCGTCAGCAACTGGATTCGTACGCTGGAATCGATCCCGCCATACTGGGAATCGCAGCGCAAGGCCCTGTACGAAGAAATCGGTGATCCGGTCAAAGACAAGGAATTCCTGACCGCGACTTCGCCGTTGTTCCACGCTTCCGAAATTCGCCGTCCGCTGATGGTCATCCAGGGCAAGAACGACCCACGCGTGATCAAACCGGAAAGCGACGAGATCGTGGACGCCGTGAAAAAGAACGGCGTGCCGGTTGAGTACGTGGTGTTCGATGACGAAGGCCACGGCTTCAGCAAAAAGAAGAACCAGGCGGTGGCGAATGCAAAGATGGTCGAATTCCTCGACAAATACCTGAAAGCCAAGCCGTAAAAAAAAGGCCACCGCAAGGTGGCCTCGTAGGGCGGATCAACGATCCGCCAATTTTAGTGGCGATAAGGATTATCCGGCCGGCGGTCGTAGCGGTTTGGTACGCCGTCGCCGTCGCGGTCACGGTCGTAACGGTTCGGGATACCGTCGTTGTCGCGGTCGTGGTCGCGGCGATCCGGGATGCCGTCATGGTCACGGTCGTGATAGCGGCCATCACGGTAATAGCGCGGCTGCTCGTAATAACGTGGCGCCTCAACATAGCGAGGTGCCTCTACATAGCGCGGCGACTCGTAGTAAGTATTCCAGCCGCCTTGCTGCAGGCGCCAGCCGTTATCCACTCGCACCCATTCTGCCGGGTGATAGCGGTAGCCGCGGCGTTCCGGCATCCAGTGGCCACCGACCCACACGTGGCGGTAGCCGTCCCAATTCCAGTAGCCCGGCGCCCACACGTACCCTGCGCGCAAAGGCGGTACGCTTTCAAAGCGTGGTGGAGGTGGAGCGTCGCCAATCACAAGCGAAACGCCCACTTGGGCCAGCGCCTGGGTCGGTGCAATTGCAGCCATTCCCAAGGTGAGTGCGGCTGCAGCGATGAGTTTAGATTTGATCATGGTTTATCTCCGTTTAGTGAAGCTTTGAATTCACTATAGCAAGCCAGCTATAACGGAGGTAAGCCTGATTCAGTTTTTTACAAATGCCGAAATCTGCTAACACTTCGGTGTGCGCTGACGCACATACTTACATTCTCAGATCTTGGCGTTTTTTTGCTCAACGGCCAGCGAAGCGGCTTTCTCGGCGGCGCTCATGCGCTTGGCGCTGACAACAACCACTTGCATACCAGCGCTGGCGGCATACGGCGCAGCGGCTGTGGCGACGCGGCTTGGTTCAGCTTTGTGCGTTGCGACACTGTCGACAGCATAGTTAGCGGCGCAAGCCAGGCCCAGGGTGGCGATGAACAGGGCTTCAAAGTTACGCAGGACTTTCATTTCGTGTTCCTCTTTCGGTTTTGCTGGGGCTGGACGGGTTTGTGTTCTGTCCATGTGCTCACTGTATCCAAGCACCCCTCGCGTCGCCACGAGCCTGCGACGAACGGCGGATTTTGCGGCGCAAAATGCAGAAAACCGGCGCCGGATGCTCAGCGCTTTCTCCTTCCCCCGGCTATGGCTGTGCAAAGAACACTTCCGGGGGAACGATGGCTCGATCATTGGCAGAGATGGCGCAGGCGCTCGCGTCCTGGCGTCGCGACGCGCGCCGTCGGCGCAACCTGCGCGCAGGCCAGCGGCGTCCGCGCCCGGACGTCCGCGCCGCGTCCGCCGGTGTGCGCGCAGACGTGGGTGCAAACGCGCGCTCAGATACCTCGCCTGGTGCAGACACCTCCGTCGCGGCTCGCACTGGCGCTGGTGTCCAACGCTCCGGCATGGCGCACTGGCTGCCCGAGCCATCGATCCGCAGCTGCATGCTGCCAATCGGCTGTGCCGCGCTGATGCTGGGCGGCGCCGTGCTGATCGCGGTACACGCCCGCAACCTGACCGCCGCCGCAGCGGCCACTCCCGTCTCGCAAGCCGAGCGCCAGGCTACCGACGCGCTGCAGTCCGTGCTACCCGGTGCGACTTTCGACGTGCCCAGCGCGCCCGGCGTCACGCTCGACGCGCACGCAAATGGCGCAGTGCTGATCGCAAGCGGCATGCAAGCAGCTCCCGCCGTACGCGTCGACCTCTGCACACAGCTGCGGAGCGATGGCCGCCTGATGCCACTGCATCTGGGCCAGCATTTCAGTGATGTTGAGCGCTGGATGGCATCACGCAACGAATCCGCAGCCCCGCGCAACGTCATGCTCGTGCGCGACGGTCGCCGTATGCCGGCGATTCAGTTGAGTGGTAGCGCTTCACCGGACGTTCCGCTGCACGTCAGCTGGAAAAATGAAGACATTCCAGCGCGCTGGGTCAGCGACGCCACGGCTGGCAAAGTGGAGCAGGGCGCCAGTGCCGACAGCACGCTGCAGCGTCAAGGCTGGCTGGCCTGGGCCGATGGCGCCATCCGCATCGAGCGACGCGCGGCCGCTGGCTGTCCGCAAGCCGGTGAGCTGGTGGTGCAGCTATACGAACGCGGGCAGGATGACGGCCGCGCGCTGGTCGTGGCCTTTGCCGCGCAGAGTGCGTCCAGCGTACGCCTGCCACCCGGCCGCTACGTGATTCCGTCCGCCGCGCCAACTGCCCTGGAGGACGAAACGCTTTTCAAATCGCTGCAGGAACATGGCCTGGTGCGGCTCTCTTCTGACGGCATGGCGGAAGCCGCACCGCGCGATCTGCTGCAATGGCTCGCCGCGCCGCCCGACACCCGTGCCGCGAGCCTGACCGGCTGGGAGAGTGTGCGTGACGATCCATCCACGCGCGCGCTGATGAAGCGCCTGTACCAGCAAGCCGACGGCGCCTACGTCCGCCAGCAAATCGACATCTTCAACAGCGAACGCCGCCTCTTCGCCTGGCGCCTCCGCGCCGCACCACCTGCTGCGTCAGCCCCGGCCACCGCCGCTTCGGATGCTGCCGCGACCGCGACCGCGAGCGCAACACGCGCAACAAGCGCGCGACGCTGGAGCGTCATTGCGTTGGACTCCGCGACCAGTGCGGGCCTGATTGGTGGCGGCCCGATTGGCGTTGGCGCGACTGGCGGCGGTGCGCGCGGCATTGGCGTCGGCGTTGATGGCGGCGCGGCGGGGACCTCGACGGCAATGCCTGCGTCGGCGGCGCGGCTGTTTGCCGACATGCCTGTCGGCTGGGCGCCGTGGACGCGTGCGGCAGGACTTGGCGCTGGTGTCTCGACTTTGACCATCACGCTGCCGCAACCGGCCAGCGGCAGCGAGACAATCGACCTGCTGCTGGCCGGCCACATGCAAGGCGGCGTCGCCGGTGCGCGCGTGACGAGCGTGGACGCGTGTACGGGCCGCGCCTGCCGCGCGTCCACCGACGTGCAGCACCTCACATTGCGCCCCAACCCAGGCACCGCGCAAATAGCCTTGCGCGCCGCGCCGCTGGACATTTCGTCCGCTGCCCAGCCAGGCGACCAGCAATACCGTCACCTGCGGGTAACGAATGGAAAACTGCAGTGGCATGCACTGAGCCGCAGCCCGTCAGCGCTGGCCGCGCGCGGCGTGAGCGCAGCTGCGGTGCGCATTGAAGACCGCAATGGCGCACCGCTGTGGGGCGACAGCGCACCACTGCCCGCTGCGCGCGAAGCCGGCCTGGCGACCATGCTTGGCATCAGCCCCGATCAGGCGTCCAGCGTTGCAGGCGTGCTGGCGCGTGCCGCTGTCGGCGCATCCAGCAGCGGACGGCTCACCGTTGATCTGCAACTGCAGGCCACCGCGCAAGCCATCCTGGAATGCCAGGGCCAGCGCCAGGGCCGCTGGGACGGCAAACAATGCCACAACAGCACTATCCCGCCCGCCGGCCGTCATGCTGGCTTCGTCCTTCTCGACGCAGAAAACGGTGACATCCTTGCCGCCGCCGGCAGCGGCGAACCGCAACTTGGCCCGGAAAACTGGCAGGAGGCGCGTGACTTCGACCGCAGCAACCCCGCGCGCAGTCCACTGCGGCTGCCGGCGCTGCAGCATGACGGAGGCGCCAACAACAGCCCCGGTTCGACTTTCAAGATCATCAGTGCACTTGGCCTGGAACGCGCCGCGCAAAACGACCCGCAACTGAACGCGCTGTTGGGCGGCCTGCCGCTGAACGCCATCAACGCCATGGCCGACGTGCGCGGCTTCGCCTTCCGCACAGGCGCCGCGATTTATCCGATGACGCCGCACCAGGCCCACATTACCAACTACCACGAGCAGAACGTCGACCGCCGCGCGCAGGAAGGCCGCCTCGGCGTGCAGCAAGCCCTGACCTACAGCATCAACACCTGGTTCGCCTGGTCCGGCGAACTGAGTGACCGCAGCCTTCTCGGACGTGCAGACGGCGGCATCCCAGACATGCAGCCACTGGAAGCAGGCGCACTCGATGCAGCCCGTCCCATCCTCGCGGCAGCCCGCCAGCTCGGCTTCGAACAGCCGATGCATCTCGATGGCGACCTGCTGCCCAAGGACTTTGCCTGGACCGCCTACGACGCCCTGCAAGCCACGCCAGCGCGTATTGACCCCATCCACAGCCGCCACGAGCTCCGGCAAATGTCCATCGGCCTGCGCATGCAGGCGACGCCGCTGCAAATGGCGCTGGCCTCCGCCGCCATCGGCAGCGGCCGCACCGTCACACCACGCCTGCTGCTGGCGCTTGACGGCAAACAGGCGGCGGACATCGATGGCCAGCCGCTCGGCGTGCGCCTGGACCGCATCCGCGCTGGCATGAAAGGCGTCGTGGACATCGGCACCGGCGCCGGTGCGTTCGGCGGCCCGCCGATGGCGCAAATCCGCCGTGGCCTGTACGGCAAAACCGGCACCGCACCTGTCAGCGACAAGGAGGCCACGGTCTGGTTCACCGGCTGGCTGGAGCCGAACACTCTGCCGAATCAGCCGCACCGGCTGGCCTTCGCGGCCTTCATCAGCCATTCGCAAGCCAGCGGCGGCGAGCATGCGGCGCCCATCATCGCGGCCATGCTGTCCGCAATGGCTGGGCAGAACGATGAAAAGAAGGGGAAATAGGCCTGTCCAGCTGAGAATGCGTCAGCGCCGGACGTGACAAGATACGCGCACATGCGTCGGCAGCCGCGCGATATCCGCTGGCCCGGCGTGCAATTTCATCAACAGGAAAGTATGCGGCTGCCAGGAACCCGCTATCAGGAACACGGCTGGGAACACGTGCGCAAGCTGCTGGGAGCCAGCTCGCTGGACGTGTTCCGGCAGTGCGATCTGCACCAGATGCTCGACGGCTCCCGTCACGCCAAGCTGCTCGATTGGTACACGGATGCGATGGCGCAAGGCTTGCGCCAGGTAGCGCGCCGTTCGCGCGGCGAGGCGTCCGGCAACAGCTATGGCGACAGTGTGGCCGAACTGGCATTGGCCCTGCTGTTCGAACTGCAGGCGCAGCCCTCGTTCTGGAATGCCTTCATGGCAGCCATCGTGGCCGAACATGGGCGTCTTGGCGCATTCTGGGCCAACGAGGCAGGCGACGGCATCCTGCGCAAGAAGGTGAACGATATGTTTGCCGTCCTGCGCGACAAGGTCGATTCCGACAATTACCAGGCTGCCACGGGCCGCGATTGCTCGCCCAACAGGATCTACACCTACCGCATGCTGGATACGGCATATCGCGATATCGAGGCCCTGTTCGCGAACTGGGAGCGCAATGGCGCTCAGGTTGGGGCGATTCTGGGACGCGAGCTGGCAGGCCATCCAATTGAGGTGCGCCAGATGACTTCCATCAGCGGCTGCCGCGCGGAGTGGATCATCCGCTGGAGCGAGTCCCTGGAGCAGTTTGCCGGCTCGCCGGGACCGCTGCATACCAAGTCCAAACGCTTCGCGAGCCTGAAGAACAGTCCTGACAAGATTGCTGAAATGCTCAGGGAAATCGGCGATTATGAAGAGCTGTCGTCGAATCAGGATGGCGACTGGCAGCAGGATTCGGAAGACGCCACGGCCTGGCTGGAGGATTATTGGCGGGTGGTCGCGGAATCGGAGGCCGAACCGGAGCTTTCTCCGTCCCCCAGCTATCCTGAAAAGACAGAGGCATTGGCTGCTTTGCAGGACGAACCGCTGCCAGTGCGCCTGGCCGTGTTCCAGAAGCTGCTCGGTCCAGATGACGACAGTTATCCGGACGATTGGCGCGATCCGGCCACCGGCGAGCTGCCGACCATGCAGCAACTGGCGGTCATGGGCGGCATGTCCGTGCCCACGCTGCGCAAGCGGCGCAATGAAACGATAGACAGGTTGTACGGGAGAGGTAATTGAATATGACCACGCCGGAACGCAAATTGCAGGAGCGTCTGCTGCTGGCCCGCGAGGCGCCGGACGACCGCCTGGCGCTGGCGGATAGTGTGCTGCTGGCGGCGTTGGACGGCAGCCGTCCGCTTGACGCCGCGCAATTGGCGGCGTTGAATGCGTCGCCGCTGACGCTGAAACGCTTCCGTCACCTGGCGCTGGAGCGCCGCCGGGCTGCTGCCATGGTCAGCGCCTGGCGCGGCAGCCGCGGCATGTTGCGTGCTGCTGCTTCGGCCACGGCGTTGGATAGCCTGGGCACTGATGATGGCTGCTGGAGCCTGCATTTTCTGGCTGAGGGCGATGGCTGGCAGGTGATTCTGAAGCTGGAGGCGTCGGCGCCGTTTGCGGCGGATGTGATGCGCGAGCGTCCTTTGCTGCGTGTGCTGGACGGGCAGGGCGCTGTGGTGCTGCAAGGGCGCCTCGATGCGGACGGCGAGTGTGAACGTGCCTGGCCGTTTGCGGAAGCGCCGTCCGCGCACTTCCAGCAGCGCGGCGCGGCGTTCTCCATCGAGCCGCTCGGCCAATAAAGTCATGGGACTGTTCAAGCGCTTGCGAGGACGAGGCAAAGCCTCTTCCGCCTCCGCCGATTTGCAGCGGCTGGGCGGGGAGCTGCTCGCATTGCGCCTGGACGATGGCGCCGTGGTGCCGGAGGCATGCACCGCCGTGATCGTGGCAGCTTCTGGGCAGACGCGCCGGGTTGGCGCTTTCGGCACGCCGCGCGTGAGCTTGTCCGATGGCGAGGTGGCCTGGTGTTTTCATCCGGGGCCTTATGTGTTGGCCATTGTGCCGTTTTCTGCGGCGCCGGAAACAGGATTGCGGCTGGAGTTTCTGGTTGACGCGGGCGATCCACGCATGGCGCAGCAGCGCTTCGATCTGTTCCTGGCCAGCGAATTGGCTGGCGGGCCATCGTCGCTGTCCGTATCCGATTTCGCGTTTGCCGCGCAGTCGGCGGTGCAGGGGGCGCTTAGTGAAGGGCTGCTGGATCTGCCGCCGTGCACATCCATCGAAGAATGGCACGGTTTCCGCGCCGGCCTGAACGAACTGCTCTACACCCGGTTCGGCGTGACGGTCGAAGACTGCTACCCCATCGACCTCCACCCGGCATCCGACCTCGCCGCCACCCTCCGCACCCGCCGCGCCACCCTCGCGCCGCCAGCGCGACAGGGCGCCGATCCGGTCGCGCTTCCCGCTGCCACGCCGCCCGCTCCCACGCCTTCGACCACCCATGTGGCACCATCGGACGCTGCGCCGTCGCGAGCTGCGCCAACTGCCACCAAGCCAGGCGCGCTAGCACCGTCGGCCACCGAACGATCCGCCGCCGCGTCGTCTGAAGCCGCGCTGAGCGCCGCCACGCCGTACGCTCCCACTCCTGCGACCGCCTCAGCGGCACGGCTGGGCGCTGCGCTGGATGCTGCTACGGCGGTTGGCGGGCACGCGGCGGATACGACTACCGCGGGGGCTCCGGTTCCGCAAGCGTCCCTCGGTGCGYGACCAATGGAGCTACAATTTGACTTCGCGCCGGGCGGCGAGGGGATGCCGAGGGAGCAGGCGCACGGTGGCGCTAATGAAGCCGCGCCGGCGGAACGCGATGCTTACGCCCTGCGCCGGCTGTTCCTGGAACTGCCGGCGCTGTCGGCCGCAATGCGGATGCTCGCGCCTCCTGAAGGTGGCTTCGCAGTGCAGCAGGAGCTGCTGCAGCGGTTCGCGCTGGCCGCGCTGGATGTAAACACAATGCCATCGCTGGCATGGGCAACGCCGGGTCGTGCGCTGCCGCGCGAGCAGCAGGCGCAACGTGCCGGACATGCCGCGGCCGCCGTCGGCGCACTGGACGATGCCTGGGCGCTGCTGGCCAGCATGAAGCTCGCGCGAGCAGACGAGATAGCGCAGCTATACGATGAAGCCGACCGGCTGGTCGCCAACCTCGAATTTGCGCTGGCCAACCGCCGCGCGGTGCCGCCGCCGGCCGGAGGAGAAGAGATCGAGCGCCGCGAGCCAACCCTGGGAGCGCGAAAATGAGCATGCTTACGCCCCCGCGTCCGCCCACCGCCGAGTGCCGCACCGTGCTGGCCGATGGCCGCGTCGCCACCATCACGGCCACGCGCCGCCCGCGCGCCAACCGCGCAGAGGTCAAGTGCGTGGTGCCCGGCGCGCCGCAGCTGAGCGAAGCCATGCAAAACGTCGTGCGACTGGCCCGTCTGACCGAAGCGCGCCACGACAGCCGCGAGCAGGTGGTGCTTAGCCTCGACCTCGCACCAGCTGCTGATGAGCGCAACTGGGAGCTGGCCGCCGTGCTGGCCGACCGCATGGTGCGCGGTGTCTGGCAACCCGACAGCGCGCAAGTCACAGCGATGGGCTGGTCCGACCACTGGCACCTCGGCCAGGTCAGCGGCGCGGATGGCTTAACCCATCTGGGGGCGTTGACGGGGCACGCCGACCCGTCAGCGGCCGTGTCGACAGCGCGCGCCTGGTTCCCGCTGCACAGCGGCGGCATCAACGATGCATTAAGCTGGGTCGAAGTTAGCGTCAGCCCGCTGGACGACGCTACGACAGAGGAAGAAGACACGATCGCCGCACCAGGCCTCGACCTGACTGCGCAAGCGGCCGTGCGCCAGGTACTGTCGGC
>NZ_JBFRDW010000086.1:0-13018 GCF_052113985.1 Pseudoduganella sp. RAF53_2
ATCCACCTTGGCAAATGCAAGCGTCATATGTGCACAGGATGCGCAATCGGCGTGCGGTGCGAGCTTTTTGGCGAGTGGCGAGGACTTGTCTGCCACGTCGTCAGCATGCGCGGTGTGCTGATGGTGGCCGAAATGCTGCGCGGCGCGGCCCGTCTCATGTTCGCAATAAGCGCTGATTGCGGTCCAGCTGAACTGGAGTACCACAATGGCCATTACGAAGAAGAGGAACTTTCGGGTCATGGGTAAAAGTATAACATGGGCTAATATAGGTGGAAGAGGTTCCGCTCCCGGCCGCTTTAATAGTAWGCTGCTGTAATGCAAGATCACTTCAACAATTCCTGATGCGTACACTTGGGAACCTGGGTAAAGGTTTGGTGGCAACACGCAGCCTGTTGTGGGGGCTGGGCCTGCTGCTGGCTTTTATCATGGGTGCGACGTTCTATGCCACCGCCGCGAAAGGCGTGGAAGACGATGCGCAGCAGCGTTTCGATAATCTGACCCGCGCCACGCAGTACAGCATCTCGGCGCGCGTGAAGTCGTATTCGGACGTCGTGCGTGGCCTCGTCGCGCTGTTCCAGACCACGGATAACCTGAGCCGCCTGCAATTCCGCCAATACGTGCAAAGCCTGGATATGCCGCAGCATTTCCCGGCAATCGAAGCGGTCACTTATGCGCCCAATGTGGAAGATGCCGACCGCGTGGCTTTTGTGGCCGCCGTGCGCGCCGATAAAAGTCTGACCCCGCTCGGCTATCCCAAATTCGACATCAAGCCGGGCGGCAAGCGTGCGCATTATTCGCCGCTCAGTTATCTGGAACCGATGGGCATGCTGATGGAAAAATTCGGCGTGGATATCACTGCCAATCCGGCCATCGACCGCGCCATGAACCTGTCGCGCGACACCGGCCAGGTCAGTGCCTCCGGCCAGCCAGTGGTGGTGCAGCAGCCACTCCCGCATATCGGCCTGGGCATGCGCCTGCCAGTGTACAAGCGCGGTATGCCGGTGCATGACGTGTCCAGCCGCCGCGCGGCATATCTGGGCTCGGTGGGCATTGGCTTCGGCGTGTCGAAGCTGGTGCAGGGCGCCATCGACGAAATGGCCGACCGCCAGGTGCACATGATCCTGTATTCGGATGCGTCCACCGATCCCGAGAAGCGCCGCCTGCAAATCGAGAAGGACGATCGCCTGCTGTTCAACGACAACGGCTCGATCGACAAGCCGGCCGCGCTGCCGGGCGATCCGGGCGATTACTTCGTCAGCGTGCTGCCGATCGATTTCAATGGCAGCCTGTGGAAGGCCCAGTTCTACGCCCGCAAGGACGATATGGTGGTCGGCTTCGATCGCTGGTTGCCGCTGGTGGCGTTTACCACGGGCTCGGTGGGTACGATGCTGATCTACAGTTACTTCTTCAGCCTCTACTCGCAGCGCCGCAAGGCGCAGGAACAGCGCCGCCTGCTGGACAGTGTGCTCGATAACGTCGACGCCCACGTTTATATGAAGGACCAGGAACGCCGCTTCGTCTACGCCAACGCCAAGATGGCGCAGGTGATCGGCCACCCGGTGGAGGAAATCGTTGGCCGCTACGATCGCGAAGTGATGCCGGTGTCCCTGGCTGACGCGGCGTGGGCCGAAGACCGGACCGTGCTGCAGGATGGCCAGAAGCGCTCAGGCGAAGACCAGTACACGGACCGCGACGGCGTGGTTCATCATCTGTGGACGGTGAAAGCGCCGGTGCACCTGGATCAGGAAACCACGGTGGTGATTGCGCTGTCCACCGACGTGACCGAGCTGCATAAGTTGAAGGAACAGGCGCAGGCCGCGAATCAGGCGAAGAGCGATTTCCTGTCCAATATGAGCCACGAGATCCGCACGCCGATGAATTCCGTGATCGGCATGGCGCACCTGGCGCTGAAGTCGGTCACCAATCCGAAGCAGAAGGATTATCTGCAAAAGATCTATCACTCCGGCCAGCATCTGCTGGGCATCATCAACGACATCCTGGACTTCTCGAAAATCGAGGCAGGCAAGCTGGATCTGGAAGTGCTGGACTTCGCGCTGGAGTCGCTGCTGACCAATATCTCCAACCAGCTGGGCGAATCGGCTTCGCGCAAAGATCTGGAGCTGGTGTTCGAAATCTGGCCGGGCCTGTCGCACCAGTTGCGCGGCGACCCGCTGCGCCTGGAACAGGTGCTGCTGAACTTCGTCAGCAATGCGATCAAGTTCTCTGAAAATGGCCGCATTTATATCCGCGCCCGTCCGGTGGAAGACCGCGACAACACTACGGTGGTGCGCTTCGAAGTGCAGGATAACGGCATCGGCATGACGCCGGCGCAAGTGCAGATGCTGTTCCAGTCTTTCCACCAGGCCGACACCTCGACCACCCGCAAATACGGAGGCACAGGCCTTGGCCTGGTCATCAGCAAGCAGCTGGCGGAATTGATGGGCGGTACGGTCGGCGTGGAAAGCGAACCGGGTCATGGTTCAACCTTCTGGTTCACCGCGCGTCTGCAGAAAGGTACACATCTGCTGCAAGCGACCGATACCAGCGCGATCCAGCCGGATGTGCTGGCGTCGATCCACGGCGCGTCGATTCTGCTGGTGGAGGACAATATCTTCAGCCAGCAGGTGGGGCAGGAGCTGCTGGAGGATTCGGGCGCGACCGTGGTCGTCGCCAACAACGGCAAGGAAGCAATCGACCTGCTGCTCAAGGAGCACTTCGATTGCGTGCTGATGGACGTGCAGATGCCGGTGATGGACGGCTACGAAGCCACGCGCATTATCCGCGCGCATCCCAAGCTGTCCGGCACGCTGGTGATCGCGATGACCGCCAATGCGGGCCGCGAGGACCAGGCGCGCTGCCTGGCGGCGGGTATGGACGAATTCATTACCAAGCCGATTGCACCCAATCTGCTGTTCTCCGTGCTGTCGAAGTGGATGAGCCAGCGCGCCGCCGAAGGCCGTACGCCGCAGGTGCGCAGCACCACTGCGCCCGCCGCGGAGGCCGCACCGCCGCCGAATCAGGCGGCGCTGACGGCGCAATTCGCGTCGCCGGAACCGGTGGAAAACCGCGACAATTCGCAGGAACTGCTCGATATGCGCATGCTGGCACAGACCTTTGGTAACAAGCCGGAGAAAATGCGCAAGTACGCCAATATGTTCCTCGACTCGGCGCGCGATGGCCTGGTGGAAGTGCGCGCCGCGCTGGAGCAGGAAGACAAGAAGCGTCTGTCCGAACTGGGCCACCGCATCAAATCGTCCGCCCGCGCGGTTGGCGCGATGAGTTTTGCCGACTTGTGCCTGCAACTTGAGCACCTGAACCCGGAGGACGATATCGCCAAAGCCCGTGATATCGTGGGCCGCATGCAGCCGCTGCTCGAAAAGCTGCGCGAGCATATCGGCCAGGAGTTGAATGCCAACGTGCCGGGGTAGCGGGCATATATAATGTGTGCTCGATAACCACTGCGGCACCTGATGACGATTACCCCCGGCCTGTTAATCCTGCACGGTAACCAGCTCGAACAGCTGCGCGCTGCCGTCTTCGAATGGCTGCGCAGCCATCCGCTGGACCCGCTGGAACCGGAAATCATCCTGGTGCAATCGAACGGTGTAGCCGAATGGCTGAAGATTGCACTGGCCGAGGAAACCGGCATTTGCGCCGCCACCCGCGTGGCCTTGCCCGCGCGCTTCCTGTGGGACGCTTACCGTGGCATGCTGGGGCGCGAACAGGTCCCACCCATTTCCGCCTTCGATAAATCGCCGCTGACCTGGCGCCTGATGCGCCTTCTGCCGTCCCTGCTGGGCGACGATACTTTTGCACCGCTGCGCCATTTTCTGGGCGACGGCGATCCGGAGCGCCGCCTGCAACTCGCCGAGCGTCTGGCCGACCTGTATGACCAGTATCAGGTGTATCGCGCGGACTGGCTGGATGACTGGTCCGCCGGCCGCGACCAGCTGCGCACCGCGCGCGGCGAAACGAAGCCGTTGACGGAAGACCAGCGCTGGCAGGCGGCCTTGTGGCGCGCGGTGATCGACAGCGTGCCGCTGCATGAACGTGAACTGGGCCGCGCCAGCGTCCACCAGACTTTCGTGCGCGCCGTTGAACGCGGAGCGCAGCCGCTGGGCCGTCTGCCGCGCCGCATCGTGCTGTTCGGCGTGTCGGCCTTGCCCTATCAGACCTTGCAGGCGCTGGCCACCTTGGCGCGCTTTACGCAGGTGGTGCTGGCGGTGCCGAATCCCTGCAAATACTACTGGGGGGACATCATCGACGGCCGCGACTTGTTGCGCGCGGCGCATCGCCGCCAGCCGCAGCGCAAGGGCATCGACCTTGGCGCGATTCCGCTGGAGGAGCTGCACGCGCACAGCCATCCGCTGCTGGCGGGCTGGGGACGGCAGGGCCGCGACTACATCCGCATGCTGGACGAATTCGACGAGGCGGCTGCCAGTTCGGGCCGCAGCGACAACCTGCGCGTCGATCTGTTCAGCGACGAGGACAGCGAATCGCTGCTCGGCCAGCTGCAGGCTGCCGTGCGTGAATTGCTGCCGCTGAATGAGCATCCGGCAGCGCGCGGTGAGCCGCCGCCAGCCGCCAGCGACCGTTCCATCGAGTTTCATATCGCGCACAGCGTGCAGCGCGAAGTGGAAGTGCTGCATGACCAGTTGCTGGCCATGTTTGCGGCCGATCCGTCGCTGCGTCCGCGCGATGTGGTGGTGATGGTGCCGGATATTGACGTCTTCACGGCCGCGATTCATGCGGTGCTCGGCCAGCACCGCCGCAACGATCCGCGCCATATTCCGTTTGAGATTGGCGATGTGAACGACCGCAGCGTAAATCCGCTGCTGGTGGCGCTGGAGTGGCTGCTGCGGCTGCCGCAGCAACGCTGCCGCCAGAGCGAGGTGCGCGACCTGCTGGACGTGCCTGCGCTGGCCTCGCGCTTTGGCCTGACCGTCGACGATTTGCCGACGCTCGGTCTGTGGATCGAAGGCGCCGGCGTGCGCTGGGGCCTGGATCGCGAGCACCGCGCGGGACTTGGCCTGGCGCCTGCGGGCGAACAGAATGCCTGGATCTTCGGCATCCGCCGCATGCTGCTTGGCTACGCCAGCGGCGAAGGTGCGAGCTTTGACGGCATCGAACCGTATGGCGAAGTGGGCGGGCTGGATGCCGCGCTGGCGGGATCGCTGGCGCAGCTGATCGAGGCGTTGCTGTACTGGCGCGCGCAGCTTGCCGTGGCGCGCACGCCGTTTGAGTGGGCGGAACAGGCGCGCTTGCTGCTGTCTTCCTTCTTCGACGCGAAAGAGGAGGGCGACAAGCTCACCCTGAAGCAGCTGGGTGATGCGCTGAACAAATGGCTGGAGACGTGCGAGGGCGCGGGTTTCGATGAAGAAGTGCCGCTGGCCGTGCTGCGCGAAGCCTGGCTTGGCACGCTGGACGAGCCGTCGCTGGAGCATCAGTTCGTGTCCGGCGGCGTGACGTTCTGTACCCTGATGCCAATGCGCGCAGTACCTTTCCGCGTGGTCTGCCTGCTGGGCATGAACGATGGCGACTTCCCGCGCCGTGCCTCGCGGGCGGACTTCGATCTGCTCGCGCTGCCGGGCATGGCGCGTCCCGGCGACCGCTCGCGCCGCGACGACGACCGCTACCTCATGCTGGAAGCCGTTCTGGCGGCGCGCGACAAGCTGTATATCAGCTGGGTGGGACGCAACGTCCGCGACAACAGCGAGCAGCCGCCGTCGGTGCTGGTTTCGCAGCTGTGCGACTACCTGCACGCGGGCTGGCAGCTCGACCTGTCCGAGCGCACCACCGAGCACGCGCTCCAGCCCTTCAGCCGCCGCTACTTCGAATCGAATGGCCTGCTGACCTACGCCGCGGAATGGCGCGCCGCCCATACCGCCATCAGCATGCCGCAGTCTGCCGCTGCCCTCTCCCTCGGACCCGCCGCGCCGTCCGCCTCTGTCGGCTTGGGCGCGCAGGCCAGCGGCGCCTCCGCACCACCGACCGCCGCTGCGTCGCACGATCACTCACCGCTGGACGGTGCGGCGTCGGGCCATGGCACCGTGCCCGCGGGCGGCGCCGAGACCGGGCATGCGGATCGGTCGAGCGCGGGCGAGCTGCCGCCATATGAGCTGGAAGAAGGTTTCCGCCTGAAGCTGAACATGCTGGCCGCCTTCCTGCGCCAGCCGGTGAAATACTTCTTCCGCCAGCGCCTTGGCGTGATCTTCGGCGACGCGGCGATGGTCGGCGAGGACGAAGAGCCATTCGCTCTGGCCGGACTCGAACGCTACCAGTTGGAAGACGCCATGCTCGACGCCGCGGGTGAAGAGGAAGCGCTGGAGGACGTCAAATCCGGCCTCGCGGCGCGCGCCGAGCGGCTGCAGCGCGAAGGCCTGCTGCCGATTGGTCTGATCGGTGAGCGCAAGCGTAATGAACTGGTGGAAGACCTGGTCCCTGTGCGCTACGCCTGGCTCTCGCTGTACGGACAATATCCGAAGACCGCGCCCAAGCTGGCTCTGGATCTGGCTCCGGCCGGCCTCCAGCTGGAAGACTGGATCGACCATCTGCGTGAAGGCCCAGCGGGCATTGCATCGCTTATGCAAATCTCCAGCCGCGTGCTGGATAAGGGCGGCGCCGTCCACGGTGAAAAGCTCATCCCCATGTGGCTGCGCCAGCTCGCCGCCGCCGCGCAAGGCCAGCCCGTGACCGGCTTCCTCGTCGCGCGTGACGCCATCGTGACGATGCTGCCGCTCGACCAGCAACAGGCAGCGGACACCCTTTCCGACATCGTTCGCATCTGGCGCGACGGCATGAACCGCCCGCTGCCAACTGCCTGCAAGACCGCGCTGGCCATGATCGGTGACAGCGACCCGCGTCAAATCTACGACGGTGGCTTCGAACTGCCCGGCGAAGTGCAGGATCTTTGCCTGGCCCGTATGTGGCCGGAATTCGCCGCGTTGAAAGCGGAACCGGATTTCGAAGACGTCAGCCGCGCGCTGTACGAACCATTGGCCAACTGGCTCGAAACCGGCATCGTGGTCACCAAAATCGAAGGCGAGGACGAGCAATGAGCGAACAACTCAAGCCCTTGACCTTCCCGCTGCATGGCTCGCGCCTCATCGAAGCCAGCGCCGGCACCGGCAAGACCTGGACCATCGCCGCGCTGTACGTTCGCCTGGTGCTCGGACATGGCGGCGACGAAGGCTTCCTGCGCCCACTGCTGCCGTCCGAGATCCTGGTGATGACCTTCACCCGCGCCGCCACGCGCGAGCTGTCCAATCGCGTGCGCGAACGTCTGGTCGAAGCCGCCGCTTATTTCCGCGGCCAGTCCGAAACGGAAGACAGCTACCTCGACGCGCTGCTCGAATCCTATCCCGACCACAGCGCCCGCCAGCAAGCCGCGCATCGCCTGCAGCTGGCCGCCGAAACGATGGACGAAGCTGCGATCTTCACCATCGACGCCTGGTGCCAGCGCATGCTGCGCGAGCACGCCTTCGACAGCGGCAGCCTGTTTGACGAAGAACTGGTCAGCGACGAAGCCGCACTGTTCGAGGATGCGGCCCACGACTACTGGCGCCAGCAAGTCTATCCGCTGGCCGAACAGCCGCTCTCCACGCTGCTCACCGTCTGGTCCGACGTGCACGCGCTGGAACGCAGCGTGCGCGATCTCGCGCGCCGGCCCGAATCCGTACAAGGCGCCGCGCCGGAACCGCTGGCGCAGCTGATGCGCCGCGTCCAGGCCGAGCAGCAGGCAGCACTGGCGAGCTTGAAACAGGGCTGGACCGAGCGCGCCGACCGGATGGAACGCTGGATTGCCGGCCATCGCGATTCCCAGCCCAAGTGCTTCCACGGCGCCAAGATGAAGCCGGAATCGCTTGTTAAATGGTTCAATGCCTTGCGCGACTGGGCCGCCGATCCGGCGCAGGTGCAGCCAGCCCTGAACGACACGGCGTGGCGCCGCCTGACCCGCGAGGGCATCGCCGATGCCTGCGCCAAGGGCTTTGCGCCGGAGATTCCGGACGACTTTGACGCCATCGCGCCGCTGGCCGAAGCGCTGAACAAAATCCRGCCGCTGAGCCACGCCCTGTACCGCCACGCCGCCGCGACCATCAATCGCCGCATGGAAGAACTGAAGCGCCAGAAGCGCCAGTTCGGCTTTGCTGACATGCTGGAACGCCTGCGCCTGGCCTTGCAGGGGGCGAACGGCGCCGCACTGCGCAAGCGCATCACCGAGCAGTATCCGGTCGCGCTGGTGGACGAATTCCAGGACACGGCGCCGAGCCAGTACGAAATCTTCAACCTGCTGTACCGTGTGGCCGACAATGACCGCACGCTCGGCCTGTTCCTGATTGGCGACCCGAAGCAGTCGATCTACGGTTTCCGTGGCGCGGACATTCACAGCTACCTGTCCGCGCGCCGCGCAACGGAGGGACGCCACTATCAGCTGGGCACCAACTTCCGCTCGACAGCGGCGGTGGTGGACGCGGTAAATCGCGTCTTCCTGCACGCCGAAAGCCTCGCCAATGACGGCCAGGGCTTTGCGCGCGGCGCCTTCCGCTTCCGCAATGGCGAAGGCAACCCGCTGCCGTTCGACGCGGTGGATGCGAAGGGGCGCGCCGAAGTGCTGGTAGGCGTGGACGGCGAGTTGCAGGCGCTGACCGTGTCTTGCACAGCCGAAGAACTGAGCGCCGAAGCCTACCGCGATTTTTTCGCCCAGCACTGCGCCGAGCATATCGTTTGTCTGCTCAATGAAGAGCAGGCTGGATTCCGCGGTCCTGAAGGTTTCAAACGCCTGCAGCCTGCGGACATTGCCATTCTCGTGCGCGATCGCCGCGAAGCTGCGGCCGTGCGCAAGGCCTTGCAGCGGCGCGGTGTGCCGAGCGTTTATTTGTCGGACAAGGACTCCGTGCTGGCCAGCGAAGAAGCGGCGGACGTGTTGCGCTGGCTGTCGGCGCTCGCCAATCCGCTGGATGGCGCGCTGGCGCGGGCGGCTTTCGCGACGCGTACGGCGAATCTGCCACTGGCCGAACTGGCGCAATTCTCGTCGGATGAACTGGCGTGGGAGCGCCGCGTCGAACAGCTGAAGACGCTGCACGTGGTCTGGCAGCGCCAGGGTGTGCTGGCCATGCTGCGCCGCTTCATCCACGAACTGGGCTTGCCTGCCGCGTTGCTGGCGGAGACAGGCGGTGAACGCCGGCTGACCAATCTGCTGCACCTGGCGGAGTTGCTGCAATCCGCGAGCCGCCAGCTGGATGGCGAGCAGGCGCTGATTCGCTGGCTGGCCGAACAGATCGAGAACGAAACCGAGAGCGGCGAAGAGCGCGTGCTGCGCCTGGAATCGGACGCCGAACTGGTCAAAGTGGTCACTGTCCACAAATCCAAAGGTCTCGAATACCCGCTGGTCTACCTGCCATTTGCCGTCACCGCACGCAAGGTCGACAAGCGCAATCGCGTGTTCTTCGAATACACCGACAGCCACGGTGTGCGCCATATCGACATGGCTTTGTCCGAAGAGGCACAGGCTCGCGCGGACGCGGCCCGCATCGAGGAAGACCTGCGCCTGCTTTATGTGGCGCTGACTCGCGCGCGCCATTTCCTGTGGCTGGGCGTGGCTGCGCTGCCGGCGCGCAAGGGCGGGGAGAACACCTTGCACGACTCGGCACTGGGTTATTTACTGACGGGCGGCGAGCCGATGCCGGGCGGACTGCTGCTGGAGCGCTGGCAGGAGCTGCGTGGCGAGTGCAGCGCGATCGGCATTGGCACGCTGGCGATGCCGACACAAGTCACCCATCTGAACCGCGTGGAGCAACTGGCGCCGCTACCGCCGCCGCGCATGTTCGACGCGGAATTTGAGCGTGACTGGGCGGTGGGCAGCTTTACCTCGCTGGTGCGCCGCACGAGCGGACCTGCTGCCGCTGCGCCGGAACTGCCGCCAGTCCCGCGCGACGCCAGCGAAGAGAAGCTGCTGGAAGGTGATGACGCGGCGACGCCGCAGTTCCGCATTGAGGATGCGCCATGGCACCGCTTCCCACGCGGCTCCATGCCCGGCAATTTCCTGCACGAGCAGCTGGAGTGGCTGGGCAAGGAAGGCTTCGATAGCGTGCACGCCGAATCGTTCGGTCAGCGCATCGCGCGCCGCATTGAGCACGCGGGCTGGGCGAATCGCCAGGAAGACGCGATTGCCTGGATTCGCGCCATCGCCACCGCGACCTTGCCGCCGCTGGGTGCGGCGCTGGATGGCATCGGCCATGTGCTGCCGGAGATGGAGTTCTGGTTCCCGAGCGAGCGCCTGGCGACGGGGGCGCTGGATCGGCTGTGCCGCGCGCATCTGCTGGACGGCATCGCCCGTCCGCCGCTGCCGGAACGCCAGCTGCACGGCATGCTGAAGGGATTCAGCGACCTGGTGTTCGAGCACGATGGCCGCTACTGGGTGCTGGACTATAAATCGAATGCGCTGGGCGGCGGCGATGCGGCCTACCACAAGGCGGCGCTGGCGCATGGCATGGCGGAGCATCGCTACGATGTGCAGGGCGCGATTTACATGCTGGCCCTGCATCGTCTGCTGCGCGCGCGGCTGGGCGAGGCTTACGATCCGGCGCGGCAGCTGGGCGGGGCGATTTTCWTCTTCCTGCGCGGTGTCGCCAACCAGACCACGCGCGGCTGTTATTTGCTGCCGCCCGATACAGCACTGCTGGATGGCCTGGACGCCTTGCTGCAGGAGGTCGGTGCACTGGAATTCGAACATGATGAATGACCACCCTTTGCTGGCTCAGGCCGATCTGCTGACCGAAGCGGGCAAGATGCGCCGGCTGGGGCCTGCGTTTGCGCGCTTTATCGCGTCGCTTGATGCTGCGAATTCTTCGCCGCTGCTGCTGGCTTGTCTGCTGCTGTCGGAACTGGAGGGCAGGGGACATAGCTGTCTGCTGCTGGAGGATCTGGCCGACCCGTCGGCCATGCTGGGCTGGAGCGAGGAGGAGTGGGCGTCGCTGCGCGATGCGGCAGGTCCGCTGCCGGACAGTCCCGCAGTGTGGAGCCGCGTGCTGCACCAATGCCGCCAGGTGCGCGGCGCGGGCGTGCCGGATGATGGCCAGCCATTGGTGCTGGCCGCCAATCGCCTGTACCTRCGCCGCTACTGGCGCGACGAAAACGTCGTCGCCAATGCCGTCCGCGAACGCACCGCCCCCGTCCTGTCGGGTGCAAGTGCGCCGACGCAGGACGTCATCCGTCCCGGCGCGGCGCGCGCCAGTGCCGATACTGGCGCCGCGCGGCCGGGCGACGCCAATCCGTCCGATGCGCACGGAGCGGCTGGGGACGCGGCGCCGGATGCCGCCCAAGTACGCGCCTGGCTGGATGTGCTGTTCGACCATGCGCCGCGCGAAGGGGGCGCGGATTGGCAGAAGATCGCTTGCGCCATTGCGCTGCGCGGCCAGCTGGCGGTCATCACAGGCGGCCCAGGCACAGGCAAAACCTACACCGTAGCGCGTCTGCTGGCCTTGCTGTTTGCGACGGCGGGCGAAAAGGCGGGCAGTCTGCGCGTGGCGCTGGCGGCGCCGACCGGCAAGGCGGCCGCGCGGCTGAAGCAGTCCATCGATCACGCACTGGACCAGCTATCCGACAAAGTCGGCGGCCAGCTGCCGCTGCGTGAGCTGGCCGCGCGGATGGGCGGCGCGCGCACTTTGCATAGCCTGCTCGGCGCGCGACCCGACACGCGCAGCTTCCAGCACCACGCCGGCAATCCGCTTGACGTCGACGTGCTGATTGTCGATGAAGCCTCGATGGTCCACCTCGAGATGATGGCGGCCCTGCTGGATGCACTGCCCAAGCAGGCGCGCCTGATCCTGCTGGGCGACAAGGACCAGCTGGCGTCGGTGGAGGCGGGCGCCGTGCTGGGCGATCTCTGTCACGACGCGCAGTCCGGCGGCTACAACTCCAACACGCTGGCCTACTTTGAAGCCGCAACCGGCCAGCACATTCCGGAAGCCTTCCACGGCGACGCCGGCGCGCTGGCCCAGCAAACCGTGATGCTGCGCCAGAGCCGCCGTTTCAGCGGGCCGATTGGCGCATTGGCGACGGCCGTCAACCACGGCGACACCGAGGCCGCGCGCGCTGTGCTGCGCAGCGACGGCAGCGGCCAGCTGACCTGGACCGACGGTGCACAGCAGGAAGACGTGCTGCGCCTGGCGGCCGACGGCTACCGTGATTATCTGAAGCTGGTGAAGGCCGGTCCGCAGCCGGGGCAGAGGCATGAGGACTGGGTGCTGAACGTGCTGCGCGCCTTCGAAGCTTTCCGCCTGCTGTGTGCCGTGCGCGAAGGCGAGTGGGGCGTGTCCGGCCTTAACGAGGCGATTGCGCAAAGGCTGGAGTCGGCGCGGCTGATTCGCCGCCGCGGCGAGTGGTATGTGGGCCGCCCCGTGATGATCACGCGGAATGACTACGCTACCGGCGTGTACAACGGTGACATTGGCCTGACCTTGCCCGACCCTGAGCGTGCCGGTTCGCTACGCGTCTGGTTCTCGGACGGGGAGCAGGTGCGCAGTGTGCTCGCGACCCGCTTGCGCAATGTGGAGACGGCGTTCGCCATGACCGTGCACAAGTCGCAGGGCTCCGAGTTCAAACACACCGTGCTGGTGCTGCCGCGCGAGGCGAGCAGCGTGCTGGCGCGTGAGCTGGTTTATACGGGGATCACGCGTGCCAGGGAGTTCTTCACGCTGGTGACGCCGAATGGCGGCGTGCTGCCGGATGCGATCGGGCAGCGCACGCACCGCGCGAGCGGTTTGCGTGCGCTGATCGGCGGATCGATGATCCGCCCTACGCTGCTATAGGGTGGTTCAGGCTGCGCGGCGGTGGCGCGGCTTGCCGGCAGGCGCTTTCTTGCGGCCGTTGTTGGACGCGCGCATGACTTTCGGCTCGTCGTCGCCGGAGATCATGCGGCGGATATTCAGCGCATCCATCAGACGCGCCGAATTGGCCTTCGCGTTCAGCAGCACCAGAGTGGCGTTGCGGCCGGCGGTCTTGATGCGCATGATCAGGC
>NZ_JBFRDW010000087.1:0-13014 GCF_052113985.1 Pseudoduganella sp. RAF53_2
GGCTTACCTTGGCACCCTGTTTGAAGAAACCCTGCACAGCGACACCAGGATGAAGGGCAAAGGCCCGACCGTGGCGCAAGTGCTGGAAGACGGCGGTCATCTGACCGGCATGGCCGGCGTGGCCAACATCGGCAGCTCGCGCAACTGGAGCGGTTCGCACTTCGATCAGGCCAACTGGTACGCCTTCGGACGCCTGGCCTGGAATCCGCAGGCCTCGTCGCGCGACATTGCGAAAGAGTGGGCCTCCCTCACCTTTACTCCGCAAGCGGCCGATGCGATCACCGACATCATGGCTGAATCGCGCGAAGCCGTCGTCGATTACATGACGCCACTGGGCCTGCACCACGTGATGGGCACGGGCCACCACCACGGCCCGGCGCCGTGGGTGGACAACCTGGGTCGTCCGGACTGGAACCCGGTCTACTATCACAAGGCCGACAAGAACGGAATCGGCTTCGACCGCAGCGCGACGGGCAGCAATGCGCTGGCCCAGTATTCGCCGGAGATCGCCCGCCTGTACGCCGATCCGCACACCACGCCGCAAGCCGATCTGCTGTGGTTCCACCATCTGCCGTGGGATTACAAGATGCCGTCCGGCCGCACGCTATGGGCCGACATGATTGCGCACTACGACCACGGCGTGGCGCAAGTCGCGGACATGCAACAGCGCTGGCAAAAACTCAAGCCGATGATCGACCAGCAGCGTTACGAAGAAACCGCGCAGCGGCTTGCGCTGCAGTTGAAGGAAGCGCAGTGGTGGCGTGATGCGTCGATCGCCTATTTCCAGTCGGTGAACGGCCTGCCGCTGCCGCCGGGAGTGAAAGCACCCGCGCAGACGCTGGAATACTACAAGTCCCTGCGATTCCCGTATGCCCCGGGCCACGGTTAATTACCACTGTGGTAGAGTCCACTTTTGTTATAACAATACGTAAGTAAGATGGCGAGAAATCAGGGTAAACCGGACGTGGAGCCAGCCGCGAAGCCGGGAGCGCCGACGATGTCGGACGTAGCCAAACTGGCGGGCGTATCGCCGATGACGGTATCGCGCGTGATGAACGGCGACCCGAATGTGCGTCAAAGCACGCGCAAAAAAGTGGACGAAGCGGTAGCAGCACTGAACTATGTGCCGAACCAGGCCGCGCGCCGTCTCGCGGGCGTGCGTGCGATCCGCATTGGATTCTTGTACAGTAACCCGTCCGCGGGCTACCTGACCGAATTCCTGGTCGGCTTGCTGAACCAGGCCAGCTTGAACAATGTGCAGCTGGTGGTCGAGAAGTGCGAGGGCGAGCAGTGGAAGGAAAAGACCCAGCGCCTGATCGACAACGGTGTGGACGGCATCATCCTGCCGCCGCCGCTGTGCGATGTGCCGGGCCTGATCAACCTGATCGCCAAGGCCGGAACGCCCGCCGTTGCAGTTGCCTGCGGCTTGCCGGACAAGCGCGTGAGCGCCGTCAGCATCGACGACTACCAGGCCGCCTACGCCATGACCAATCACCTGATTTCGCTTGGCCACCAGCGCATCGGCTTCGTGATCGGCCATCCGAATCAGACCGCATCGGCGCGCCGCCTGGCTGGCTTCAAGGCCGCCATTGCCGACCGCAACGTCGCCAGCTCGCCGGACCTGATCGTGCAGGGCTTGTTCACCTACCGCTCCGGCCTGGACGCGGCAGAGACTTTGCTGTCACAGGAGCATCGTCCATCGGCCATCTTCGCCAGCAATGACGATATGGCAGCGGCAACCGTCGCCATCGCCCACCGCATGGGCCTGGACGTGYCAGGCGACCTGACCGTGGCCGGCTTCGACGATACCGCGCTGGCCACCACCATCTGGCCGGAACTGACCACCGTGCGCCAGCCGATTGCCGATATGGCCGAGACGGCCGTGAAATTCCTGGTACGCCAGATCCGCGCCGAGCGGGAAGGCGCACCAGAGGGGCCTGAGCATCTGCTGATGGATTTCTCGCTGATTCGCCGCCAATCGGATGCGGCGCCACGTTTGCGTCCGACCACCAAGATCGGTTTGAAATCCTGAGTCATTCCTGATTCCGGGCCGGGGTCGATCATGCTAAGATTTGGTCTATGATCGCCTCGGCCTTGTTTACTCCCGCCCAGCAAAAACTGCTGGGCTTGCTGTTTGTGCGCGTGAATGAGGGATTCCACCTCAATGAAATCATGCGCTTGACCGGGCTGGGCAGCGCGTCCGCTCAGCGGGAACTCAAGCGTTTGCATGAATCGGGACTGATCGTCTCCGAACGCATTGGCAACGTCCGCCAATTCCGCCCAAACAAGAATAATCTCGTGTATGACGAGCTGGCCAGCATCGTCAAAAAAACCTTCAGTCTCATCAGCGTGCTGAACTCCGCGCTGGCGCCCATGCGCAAGCAGCTCAACGTGGCTTTCGTCTATGGCGCCACGGCGCGCGAGCAGGAAGGCGCGACCGATGCCATCGAACTGCTGCTGATCGGCGAGAACACGACCTATGGCGAACTGCTGAGCCGCATTCCCGTGGCGGAGCGCATCCTGCGCCGCAAGATTTACCCCAATCTGTATTCCGTGCCCGATTTCCAGCGCCGCCTGCGCGAACAGCAGCCATTCATCCTGAAAATGCTGGAAGACCGCAAAGTTTTCGTATTGGGCGACGAAACCGATCTCGATAACATCATCAAAGAAACCCAGACGGAGGCCGACGATGGACACGACGCAGAAGAGGTTTCAGACTTTTGAAGAGTTTTACCCGTTCTACCTGAACGAACACCGCAACCAGACTTGCCGCCGCTTGCATTTCGTCRGCTCGACCATTGTGCTGGCGCTAATCGCCGCTGCACTCATCACCAGGGAATGGAACCTGCTGTGGCTACTGCCCGTGGTCGGCTACGGCTTCGCCTGGGTTGGCCATTTCTTCTTCGAACACAACCGTCCCGCGACGTTCAAATACCCGCTATTTAGCCTCATGGGCGACTGGGTAATGTTCCGCGACATGCTCACGGGACGCATTGCCTGGTAAGCGTACCGGCGGCAGTCCGATCGAAATGCGGGTGTAGCAGCCCGCTTCCGATTCACAGCGGATGGTGCCGCCGAACGCTGAGATCACGCGCTGGCAGAACGCCAGGCCCATGCCTGTCCCGCCGCCCGTGCGGCGCGTGGTGTAGTAGGGATCGAACACATGCGGCAGCACGTCGGCCGCGATGCCCTGGCCGGTGTCGGTTACCACCAGCCAGTTGCAGCGCTCGCGCGCGAAGCATTCCACTTCGACCGAACCGCGTCCCGCCGCCTTCACTGCCACCAGCGCATTTTTCAGCAGGTTGTAGAGCACGTACATCAGCAGCACGTCCGAGCCGTGGAAGCGGAAGTCGGCGCGCACGTACACGCGCACCTGGTCGCGCTCGGCGCCCGCGAAGGGATAGCAGGACAGCGCTTCCTCCACGCACTGCCGAATTGAGTGCAGACGGAAGCCTTCGCTGTGGAACACGCCATCGCGGGCCGAAGCCAGCAGCATGTCGACAATGAAGTTGGAGCGCGATACCTCGGCTTCGATACTGCGCGCGATCTCGCTCAGGTAAGCCAGCTGTGCTGCGCCGAGCGGCGATTCGGGCGTGGGCTGATAGCCTGCGATCAGCTCAGGCAGGCTGCGCGCCAGTACGCGCGTCTGGCTGCGGATGGTCGCCAGCGGCGTGCGCATCTCGTGCGCAATGGTGGCGGCCGCGGCCATCGGGTCAGCCAGCAGATTGTGGCGCACCATGGCTTGTGCGATCAGTCCCAGGCTGGCAACGATGAAAATCACGCCGGGCGGATAAAAGGCGAAGCCGTAGTTGCACAGATAATCCACCGCTGCGGCAAAGTAGATCAGTACACTCAACAGGCAGTAGCGCAGCCGCACCCGTTCAGTGGACACGGCCACTTGCTGACGGCGGTACAGCAGCCACAGGCCGCGACACACTACCACCACCGTTTGCAGCAGGTGCACGGGATGCAGCAGTCCCGCGCGCGGATAGAAGCCGAAGAAGTAGCGGTTGAGTCCGCCCAACACCATGTCCGACGTGGGCAGCAGCATGCCCATCATGAAGGCCAGCGTGTAGCTGCCGTACACCCGGGGCCGCTCGTTTTTCGAGCCGGTCAGCTCGGTGATGAAATGGTAGAGCGTGGTGGGCAGGAAGAGAATGAACAGGTAGCCGAGCCGGGCCACCGCCATGGCCGGYGCTTCATCGCGCAGCTGGAACAGCACGGCCCAGGCGGCCTGCCAACTGAAGGTGGTCGTGCAGACGAGGAAAAAGGTGAGGGCGACGCGACTCGGCCCGCGCGAACTCAGCACGTAAATGCCGTAAGCGATAAACAACGCCGAAACAAGTGCAGGCAGGATCGAATACATCGCGTTCGCTTGATGAATGTCTAAGTATCAACATACTAAGAGTCAGTTTTTAAAGAAGTATTGATCTTTGTCAACAGTGCTTCATGCCAATCCGCAATAAGTGTCGATGTCCGGCCAGTTGCCGTTCAACCACCACTTATAAGGAGAAAATCACATGTTTATGCACGCCGCCGTAGCCAACGATTCCGTCGTCATTGCCGACCTGACCTTCCACCATCAACTGTCGATTTTCCTCAAGGATTCCAATGCCTACGGCAACACCTACTTCGCCCGCTACTTCGAGTGGCAAGGCATCTGCCGCGAAAAGTGGTTCTTCGACTGCATTTCCCGCGACATGCTGCAAAAAGAGGGCGTGTTCATCACCAAACACGCTGAACAGGACTACCTGCAAGAGACTTTCCCCTTCCAGGACATCCGCTGCGAAGTGAACACCTTTGACGTGAAGCGCTGCTCGTTCTGGCTTGAATTCCGCTTCTACGCCGACGGCCACCAGGTGTCGGTGGGACGCCAGCAAATCGTCTTTGCCAACCACCAGAAGCAAATCACGGCCCTGCCCGAGATCGTGATCAAGCGCATCAAACGCTACGAAATGAAGAAGTAATCAGAGCGCGGCCGCCGCGGCTGCATGCGGCGGCTGCGTTTACACGATCAGCGGCAGTTCGCGCAGCACTTCGTTGCCGATGTCTGTGGCGTCGACATCATTGTCTGCTGCTTCCTCAAGACCCACCGAGCGCAAATATTGCCTGACTTTTTGCTTGGCTTGTCTGGTGGTGCGCGCCACGACTGTGAACTCAGCTATTTTCCGTGTCGGATTTCCGCTGGACTGAACGATGGCATGGTAGCGGCGGGCCAATCAGCGCTGCATGCAGCTGCACAACTGATGTAATGCTTACGGCGGACCTGCCGCTTTTCGCCTGCAGGTCCCACGCCAGGGTCATTTGATGAAGTAGCCGGAAACTCTCCACACTCCGTCGGCATCCTTCATCGGCGTAATCGTTTCAATCGCCGAGTGCTTGTTCGCGAAGTCGGTCTTGTACTGAATGAYGACGTATTGGCCTGCAGGTGCCCCCGGCAGTTTCTCCGTGTACGAGGCGGAGACCAGAACTCGCTTTTCCATACCGCCCGCTGGCGAACGGGCGGCAGCTACCGCCTGTTCCCAATTGGCTTTCGGGATCGCTGATTGGAAAACCTTGGCCGCCTGATCCCAGGTCGCGGCATATTGGCTCGCATCGACCAAAGCAAGCCAGCTCTGTGCGGCCAACTGCGCTTTTTCGACAGCGTCAGCATCAGGCTGCGCGGCATACGCGCTGGCCATCATGAAGGTCATCATTGTTGAAGCAAAGACTTTGCGCATGAGTGCTCTCCTTTGGTGCTGGGAGAATATCATCCCAATCCCTTTGAATTTCCTCGCATTGTCACAATCCGTCCGAGCCTTTGCTCCGATCTGGATGTAACCATGTGACCAGAAGCCCCGCTCGCGTATCGTTAAATACCACGTGGCCGCACACTAGCCGCCGGCGAGCTCACCGCCCCACGTGCTGGGATGAACATCCTCTACTGATTGCGAGAAGACCCAGCGGTGCCCCACCAAATCGCGGACCGCGTATTGACGCTCGCCGTATGGATAGGTGGTAGGTTCGCCCGACACCCTGGCGCCGGCTGCCACTGCGCGTGCATAGTGTTCGTCAACGTTCGCCACTCTGACCATGATCGAGTGAGACGCACTTGCTTCCGCACTGGGAGCAGGGCCATCGCAAACGACGACAGCGCCCGTACCAAACTCCATCTGCACACGATGATTAGCGATGCGGAGGCGAACTGAAAAACCGAAGGCCTTCACAAGCCACTCGGCGGCGGCATTGACGTCTGGGTACGCAAGCTCCGGAATAATCCGCGCTTGAGGGATAGAGCGATTCGATTCCATGGTGTTGCGCCTCCCGGCCTGAGTGCTTAGGACATCTGAGGTGAATGCTTAAGCGCGAAGAAAACGACGATGGCAGGTATYAGCAACGCCATGACGCTCCATAAGCCCACCACGAGAAGCACCACCTGGTTGATCGCCATAGGATCATGGCTGGGCTCCAAGCGTAGTCTCCGTTGAAATTGACGACTTCAGAAGTGCCAACATGACAGATAAAAATCAATTTAGCAAGTCAAGACATGTACGCCCCCGGCTTGCAACAGGATGCGGGTGAGGAGTGCACGGGGTGGGCACTGCAAGGCCGATAGTTCATCAGCCTCGCAGCGTTATGAGACGTGAAGCTTACTTGCGATTAGCCGCAATCCAGGCATCGACCTTCTGCTCCAGCAGGGCGAGCGGGACGGTGCCGTCGCCGAGGACGATGGCGTGGAATTTCGGCAGGCTGAACTTGTCGCCCAGTGCCTTCTCCGCGCGGTGACGCAGTTCCTGGATTTTCAGCGCGCCGACCTTGTACGCCAGCGCCTGACCCGGCCACGCCATGTAGCGTTCGGTTTCAGTTTTCGCAGTCTGGTCGTAGCCCAGGGTGTCCTTCATGTACTGGATGGATTGCTCGCGGGTCCAGCCCTTGGCGTGCATGCCGGTGTCCACAACCAGGCGGGTGGCGCGCAGCAGCTCGTCGTTCAAGTGACCGAAATATTGGGCCGGATCGTCGAACAGGCCCATCTCCTTGCCCAGGGTTTCCGCATACAGCGCCCAGCCCTCGGTGAAGGCCGTATTGCCGCCCAGCTTGCGGAACTTCGGCATGTCCAGTTCCTGCATCAGGGCGATGTGGAAGTGGTGGCCTGGTTTGCCTTCGTGCAGGAACAGCGTGGTCATGCCGGTGCTGCCGTACTTGCTTGGATCGGTCACTACGGACCAGAACACGCCAGGACGCGAGCCATCCAGCGCCGGAGCGGTGTAATGGTCGGACGCGGTATCGCGGCTCAGTTCAGGTTCCAGACGCAGATCCAGCTTGGCCTTCGGCACCAGGGTGAACAGGGCCGGCAGCTTGGTATCCAGTTCGCCGTTCAGCTTCTGGTAGACAGCCTGCACTTCGCCTTCGGTTTTGAAGGGGAAGAACTTCGGCTGCTGCGCCACCCAGCCTGGCAGACCGGCGGCGGGACCGTCATAGCCCAGCTTCGGACCCAGCTTGGCGAATTCGCCCTGGATACGCGCCACTTCTTCCAGGCCGATCTTGTGGATCTGGTCCGGCGTCATCTGGGTGGTAGTGGAATCGGACACGCGCACCTGGTACCAGGCCGCGCCGTTCGGCAGGGCGGACAGGCCGGTGCTGCTGCGGCAGGCCGGAATGTATTCCTTCTCCAGGAAGGCCGCCAGCTTGGCCAGTGCAGGATTCAGCTTCTCGCCGATAGCAGTGTGATACGCCGTAGACAGGCGCTGCTTGTCCGCATCGCTGAACTCCGCCGGGAACTTGGTCACCGGCGTATAGAAGATGCTGTTCTCAGGCGCTTCGCTCACCAGCTTCTGGAACTGGGGCAGGGCGGACACCATGATCGCCTTCGGCTGCACGATACCCTTGGCCATGCCTTCCTTCATATTGGCGATAGCCTGGTCGATCCACCCCGGCAACTGGTTCAGCCGGCTCAGGTAGGCGTCGTACTGCGCCACATTGGTCAGCGGCTGCGACGCTTCACCACTGGAGAAGTTCGCCAGCGTGACGGGAATGCTGTCCATCTGATTAATCGGCAGCAGGTGCTCAGGGAACGGCTCATAAGACAGCAGGGTCTTCAGCTCGAAAGCCAGCACGTCATAGCTGATGCGGTCGGAGCGGTTCAGCTGCGCGCGCTGAATCGCATGCAGACGCTTGCTGAAGGCGCGGTAGCGGTCGAACTGCTTGGCGCGCTCGGCCGGCGCAATGGCCATGCCGATCTGGTCATCGAAGCGGTTGTCACCGTTCTGGGTGGCGCTTACCGGATCGAACTTGGCGACCGCGTCCCAGTATTCATCGGCCAGGACCAGGAATTGTTTGCGGGCTTKCGGCGCGCTTTTGGCGGGCGCGTTCTCAAAGCTGGCCGTTTTTGCGGCGGCTGGAGTGGCGGCTTGGGCAGGCGCCCAGGCCAGCAGGACAGCGGCGGCGATCGCGCCGAGAGTCATACCATGCTTCATCTTTTTTGGTTCCCGAGGAAAGAAGAAGCGACAAGGATACGCGATCGCCGTCTCAGCAGCCAGTGCGCCTGTTTGCGCGATGCAGCAATCGCGGCAAAAGGAGAGAGCCACGCGCCGGACTGGCATAATGTCCTGCTAACAAGGTCACGATTTACCCTCTGTCGGACGGAAAGGGATTTGCGGATGTTTAAAACAATATTGGCCGCGATGCTGGCGCTGCTGTGCGGCGCTGCCTACGCGGACGTGAACGTGGTCGGCGTGCTGAAAGAAAAGGCGCTGCTGTCGGTGGATGGCGCGGCGGCCAAGGTTTATCCGGTCGGCGCCACGCTGCCGGACCGCAGCAAGCTGGTGGCTGTGAGCAGCAGCGGCGTTACGCTGGAGGAGAACGGCAAACGCTACACCGCGCAGCTGGGACAGTTCGCCAATGCACCGGCGGCCCTTGTCGCGCCTAATCTCGTGTTTTACGCGGACCCGAATGGCCACTACGTTGTACCGGGCGAGATCAACGGCGTGCCGACGCGCATGATGGTCGACACAGGCGCGACCATGCTGTCCATTCCCGGCTTCGAAGCGCGTCGCATGGGGATCGACTTTCGCCTGAAGGGCAAGCGTGGCTTCGCCAAAACGGCGGGCGGCTTGCAGGAAACCTGGCTGGTGAAAGTCGACAAGCTGAAGGTGGCGGACACCGAGATCAGCAACATCGAAGCCGTGATCATGGACGGCGGCTTGCCGATGGTCCTGCTAGGGAATAACTTCCTCAATCACTTCGAAATGCGCCGCGACGGCACCACCATGACGCTGACCCGCAAAAACTAAATGGGGGCCGTCCCCATTTAAGCCAGGCGGTTTTCGTAGAGTGCCGCCACCACGTCCGACTGCGTGACGATGCCGGCGAAGCGGTTGTCCTGATCGACCACCGGGATGTGGTGATAGCCCGCGTCGGCCATCAGTGGCACCAGCTCGGTGATCGGGGTGTCGGTGCGGGCGATGCGCGGGTGCTTGACCATGATCTGTCCCACTACTTCCGGCTTTTCCGAATGCGTGGTGCCGCTTGGCTGCAGGAAGTGAGCCAGGCGCTCGCGCATGGTCTTGTAGCCGTCATCCAGGCCGCCGTGCTGGAGAAAATCGCTTTGGGTCACGATGCCGATCACACGGCGCGCGCGGTTCAGCACGGGCAGGGCGGCGATGTGGTGGCCGCGGATATCCTTCCAGGCTTGTGCCAGCGGCGTTGCGAATTCCGCCGTCACCACATCCTTCGACATGATCTCGCCGCAGTTGATGGCGCCGAAGCGGCGCTGGTAGGCGCGCATCTCCGTTTTCAGGAAGATCTCTTCCAGGTCATCGCGGCTGATGTCCAGTACCTCGTTGTGCTGCTTCAGTACCGCATCCAGATCTTCCGGGCGGAAGCCCATGCGCACAGTGGGGACGTCGTCCTTGGTCGCGTGTGGATTGGGATGCGTCAGAATCTGCGCGTGCGGATAGCGTTTGCCCGTCAGGTTGTTGTAGATGATGCCCGCCACGAGCAGCAGCACGCAGTTGATCGCCACCGGACCCAGTGCGAAACCAAAACCCATCTGATGAATGGCCGATCCGCCGATCACGGTGGTCAGCGCCACCGCACCTCCCGGAGGATGCAGGCAGCGCAGCGCAAACATCGACGCAATCGCCGCCGCAGCAGCCGCTGCGCCAACATACGGATCGGTGCCGAGGAACTTCACGCAGGCAGCGCCGGCGAGGCCGGACACCACATTCCCGCCGAATACCGCCCACGGCTGCGCCATCGGGCTGGCAGGCAGGGCAAATACCAGCACGGAAGATGCACCAATCGGCGCGACCAGCCAGATGGCGTGATCGCCCAGCAGGAAGTGCGCACACAAGGCGGTGAGTAAAAGCCCAATCAGCGCGCCGCCACAGGCGCGGAGTCTTTCAACAGGGCTGGTGGTATTTTTGACGGGCAGGAAGGCTTTAAACATCCCGCCATTATCCCACGCCTGTTGAGACAAGGTGCAGCGGCAGCGAGGTTGTATATTTGATTTGCTCCATTGAAAACGCCGAGGAAACGCCTGTCAGGTTAGCGACTTTGATTAACTTTTTGTAAAAACGGTCGTAGCCTTCGATGTCGGTCGTGACCACCTTCAGCAAGTAGTCCACATCGCCGCTCATGCGGTGGAATTCCTGCACCTCGGGCAGGGCGATCACGCCAGCGGCAAACCTGGCCAGCCACTTCTCATCATGCTGGCTGGTGCGCACGCTGACGAAAACGGTAACCGGAAGTCCCGCTTTGCGTCGGTTGACGATGGCCACGCGGCGGTCGATATAGCCTTCCTCCTCCAGTCGTTTCAGGCGTTTCCAGCAGGGCGTCGAGGATAAACCTACCTTTTCCGCCAGGTCAGCCACGGACAGAGTGCCATCCACCTGCAGGGCACCCAGGATAGCGTAATCAAAGCGGTCAAGTTCACTCATTCTATTAAACTCGCAAAAGTAGCATGGATATGCTAAATATTACGTTGCATGGGGAGAATTTGGAATAAATACTTCCGGTCTAACGCTTAAGCTATCCCTATGAGCACGGAAATCTACCTCGACGGCAATGCCACCACCTGCGTCCTGCCCGCCGCCATTGAAGCGGCGATGGCGGCGATGCGTGATTGTTTTGGCAATCCAAGCAGCACCCACGCCACCGGCCTGAAAGCCAAGGCCATGATGGACGCCGCGCGTCAACGCGCCGTGCGCCTGCTCGGTGCCGGTAACGGACGCCTGATGTTCAATAGCGGCGCCACCGAGGGCATCCAGACGGCGGTGCTGTCCGCCCTGTGCGCATTGCGTGAGCGGCGTCAGCGCGGTGAGCCGGTCGGATCGCTGCTGGTGTACGGCGCCACCGAGCACAAAGCCGTGCCGCAGGCGCTGGAGCACTGGAACCGTCTGCTCGGACTGGATTTCGAACTGGCCAGGCTGCCGGTCGACGGCGAAGGCCGTCACGACCTGCAAGCGCTGCGCGAGCTGCTGCCGGAAGCGGCCTTCGTCTGCACCATGGCGGCGAACAATGAAACCGGCGTGACGTCCGACCTGGCCGGCATCGAAGCGCTGATGAAGGATTCGAAAGCGCTGTGGATGGTGGATTGCGTGCAGGGCTTGGGCAAGCTGGCGCTGAACCTGCAGGCCACGCGCATCGACTACGCACCGTTCTCCGGTCACAAGCTGTATGCACCGAAAGGCATAGGCATGCTGTACGTGCGCGAAGGCGCGCCGTACACGCCGCTGATCATGGGCGGCGGACAGGAATCGGGCAATCGCTCCGGCACCGAAAACATGGCTGGTATCGCAGCGCTGGGCGCCGTACTGGCTGCGCTGGAACAGGGCGGGACCTTCCGCACCCACAGTGAACTGCAAGGTTTCCGTACTCGTCTGGCCGACAGTCTGAAACGCGCGCTGCCGGGCATCGTCTTCAACGCGCCGTTCGACAAGGCGCTGCCGACGACTTTGAATTTCTCCGTGCCTGGCCTGTCGAGCAAGGAGCTGCTGGACGTATTCGACGCCGCCAACGTGCGCGTCAGCGCGGGCAGCGCATGCTCCGCCGCCAAGGCCGCGCCGAGCTATGTGCTGGATGCCATGGGTTTGCCGGAATGGCGCAGCGCGAGCGCGGTGCGCATGTCCTTTGGTCCGCTGGTCGATGAAGCCACGATTGCTGAAGCCTGTGCGCGCATCGAACGCTGCGGCCACGCGCTGAGCGCATCCGGCCTGCTGGCCGATGCCGCGGCCGAAACTGAAACCCTGGGTGGCGTACTGCAGCTGACTGCGGACGGCGTCCACACCTGGCTGGTATGCGACGAAGAATCGCGCCACTGCGTGGTGATCGATCATCAGCCGGAACTGGCGGCGCGCGTGGATGGCCTGCTGCGCCGCCACGGCTACACGCTGACCGCGCGTCTGAGCACGCGCGATGGCGGAGCGTGGCCGGTGGACGGCGACGCCCTGCGTCTCGGCGGACAACTGCTGCAGCGCGTGGCGTTGAATCACACCCAGCTGGCTTATCTGCTGGGCGAAGGCAGCGAACGTCTGTCGGCATCGGAAGTGAACTACGCCTTCACGGGCGATGCGGCATCGCACGAACTGGCGCGCTGGGTATCGCCGGAGACGCTGCTGTGTCCCGCACGTGAAGCCCAGAATGCCTGCTGCACCAGCCTGCGTGCGGAAGCGCAGGCTGGGCGAGGTTCCTTCGCCGGCATGCAGCTGGACAGCGCCTCGCTGGAAGCGCTGCTGATGGCGCATCCGAATGCATTGCTGGTTGACGTGCGCGAACGCTTCGAGCACGCGGCCTGTATTCCCGGCGGACGCTCGGCCTTGAGTGTCCCCCTCAGCCGTCTGGCGGACGAGTTGCCGGTGTGGCTATCGGCCCAGCCGCAAGTCCCGCTGGTCTTCTTCTGYCGCAGCGGCAACCGCAGCGCCAAAGCCGCGCAATGCCTGCGCCGCCTAGGCTACGCCCAAGCCTACACCCTGAACGGCGGCCTCGCCCTGGCCAGCCCCGCGCTGGCGCTGGCCGCCTGAGTTACCGGTTCTATCC
>NZ_JBFRDW010000088.1:0-12869 GCF_052113985.1 Pseudoduganella sp. RAF53_2
GTTCGACAGTCCGGAAGCCAACAAGGCCAATCTCGACTACCTGCAAGGCTTGCTCAAGCAGCGCAATGTAACGCACCTGATCCTCGTCACCAAACTGAATGCGGACGCTGAAGTGAAGTTCAGCCGCAGCCACGAAAGCACGGGGCGCTTTGAAGGCCTGGGCTTCTACCTCGACAACGGTGTCGAGATTACCGAAGACGCCACGGGCCAGTTCGGCCGCGGCATCATCATGCCCTTTGCTTACGTGAAGCTGCGACTTATTGATGCCTCCACCATGAAGGTAGTGAAAGAGGTTTATCAGAAGCAGAGCTGCACCATCGGCAATATGAAAGGCGAGAACGGGCTGTATGCCTGGAACGCCATCACGTCCGATGAAAAAGTGCGCAATATGGAGAGCCTGCTGAACGCCGCGATGGAGAAAGGCGTGCCGCAGCTGCTGGCGAATTAAAGCCAGCGTGTACAATCGCGGCTTCGATTCATTCGCAAGCCCTCATGCCTCAGACCATCGCCGCGCCGGTTCATCATGAACTGGTGATCAAGAAAAGCCGTTTCATTGCCTGCGTCCAGCCCATGGCCGACCGCGCGGGCGCGCAGGCGGTGGTGGCTGAACTCAAAGCGCAGCATCCTGGCGCGGCCCACGTTTGCTGGGCCTTGCTGGCAGGCGGACAATCCGCCGCTGTCGATGACGGCGAGCCAAGCGGCACTGCAGGCCGTCCCATGCTGGATGTGCTGCGCCATCAGGATCTGGAAGGCGTGCTCGCCACCGTGGTGCGCTACTTCGGAGGCGTGAAGCTGGGTGCGGGCGGCCTGGTGCGCGCCTACACGGACAGCGTGGCGCAGGCCCTGCTCGCTGCGGAGAAAATCGCCATCATCAAGCAGCGCACGCTGTGCTGCATTCTTCCCTACGCGCTGGAAGGCACCGTACGCCGCGAGATTGAAGCAGCAGGCGGCGTGCTGGGCGAAGTGCAGCATGGCGACGATGTGGCGATTGAGTTCATCATTGCGGACAGTGCGGCGAGCGCGCTCACGGCGCAGCTGAACGAAGCCTGCCACGGCCGTCTCAGCTGGCGCAGCGAAGACTAGCTGTTAGCGGTACTTCTTCGGTTGCTTGCGGCGCGTTGCGACATTCTGTTCGCGCAAAATCGCGTCCACGCGTGCCGACGCTTCGCGCGACAATTCCTGCGCCACCGCGATATCCGGGAAGTATTCCGGCAAGCGGTAACCCAGCCAGGCATAGGCCGAGTACAGGCGGCAGGCATCTTCCACTTCCTGCAAACTCTGGTAGTACAGCTCATCGTGCTGCCGCTTCAAGTGCGTGACCTTCTTGCGCGACAGCGCCAGCGACCACTGTTCCCACGCATGCTGCAAGGTCAGCACCTTGGTCGACACAGGCACCAGCGACATCGTAAATTTTTCAGCCACTGACAGCGGAAGCGTGTCCAGCCACGCGGCGCGGCTGGATTGCTCTTCCGTGATGCGCGGGAAGAAGAAACCATCCGGCACATCGATATTGTGGACGAAGCGCTTCAGCAGTTTCGCCAGCGCGGTTTCGCCCGTCACAGCGGAGATGCGGTGCAAATGCTCCAGCGTCGGCGCCACCGAAAAACCACTGGATGGAATTGGCGCCAGCTTCTCCTTCAGCAGCGAGCGCATGACCTCATGCGACTCATGATCGAAGCCCGCCACATGGCCTTCTTCGTGAATGCCGTAGCGCCCTGCCCGGCCGGCGATCTGCTTGGCCAGCGCGGCGGAAATCTCTTCCTCGTCATAGCCGTTGAACTTGACGGTGGTCGTCATCACCACGCGCTGGATCGGCAGATTCAGGCCCATCGCAATGGCATCCGTGCCGACCACGATATCGGCCTGCCCTTCGCGGAAGCGTGCCGCCTGTGCACGCCGCACTTCGGGCGACAGGTTGCCATACACGGTCGCCACGCTCATGCCCAGCTCAGTCACCAGGTCGCGCCACATCAGTACATCGCGGCGCGAGAAGGCAATCAGCGCATCGCCGCGCTTCAGATTGCGCAGATTACGCACGGAAGACGGTTCCATCGCCAGCGGCGCCTTGCGCTTCAGCACATGCACTTCCAGCGGACATTCCAGCCGCTCCGCCAGCGCCTCGATAGCCTTGCGCGCTTCCGGCGCTCCGACCAGATAGACGGTGCGCGCCGGTGCGCCGCACACGGCCGCCGTCCACGCTGCGCCGCGCTCCGAGTCGGCCAGCATCTGAATCTCATCGATCACTGCCACTTCCACCGGCGTACGCGCATCCATCATTTCAACCGTGCTGGCGACGTGGGTGGCGCCTTCAACGATGCGCCGCTCCTCGCCCGTAATCAGGCTCACTGCGGGCAGCTGCTCCGACAGACGCTCGTAATTTTCCAGTGCCAGCAACCGCAAAGGGGCAAGATAGATGCCGCTGGCTGCTTTCGCCAGCGCCTCTATCGCCTTGTGCGTCTTGCCTGAATTGGTCGGTCCCAGCACGGCGATAAATTTGCGCGGCAGACGCCGCGCGACCTCGAAGGAAGCCGGATATTCGGCCAGATTGATACTCTGCTTGGTGCGCTCGGCATGGCGCTCTTCGCGCTGACGCTCAACGGCATGCTCCATGCGCTGGCGCACGCGCTCGAACACAATACCGGCCGGCTCCGAGCTCTCGCCTTCCGCAAGCGTGCGCAGGAAGGGCGCTGGATTCAGGCCGTACTCCTCGCAAGCCTCATCCAGTTCAACCACGAAGGACGCCACCTCATCCCGCAGCTGGCGCACGGCGCGCTCATTGCCCCGTTCCCGCAGCAGCGCCGCGCGGCCCTCGTCATCCAATTTGCGCCACTTGGACGGCTTGGCCAGCACGCCCTGCTCCGGCACCAGCGCATAGGACACGCTTCGCCCGCCCGCCTCCACGCTGCCGGACATGCGCAGGAACACGCGCCCTTCCATCTTCACCAGACCAATACCGCGCTCCGCCAGGCCGGTTTCGCGCAGCAGTTGCTCATCCTGGTCCATATTCTCATTCGTCGTCATGGCGCGAGTATAGCGGCTGGCCACCCGACGCACGGCGAACACCAGTTTTTCTTTGTCTTTTGGAAATATTTCTGGTACTTTGTAATGGACAGTCGATTTAAATGGGCCTGGTTTGAGAGACGATTCCCCCTTCTCCGGCGTGCAGCTGGACGCGATTTTGGCGTCCCTGCCTGATCCGGCTTTCGTGATTACACGCAGCGGACGCTATATCGCCGTTTTCGGCGGGGCGGACGCGCGCTATTACCATCGCGGCGACAGCCTGATTGGCAAGTCGATTCACGAGGTGCTGGCGCAGGAAAAGGCGGATTGGTTTGTGCATGAAGTCAGCCTGGCGCTGGAGAAGCGCTGCCTGCATATCGTCGAATACAGCCTGGCCTCCAGCGACCTGAAAGGCTTGAACACGGACGGCCCTACCGACACCCTGTGGTTTGAAGGACGCGTGCAGGCGCTCGCCTTCCCTGTCCAGGGCGAAGACGCCGTGCTGTGGGTGGCCAGCAATATCACCGCCCGCAATGAACTGGAAACCAAGCTGCGCACGCAGAGCGAGATCGATCCTCTCTCAGGCCTGCTGAATCGCCGCAAGCTGATGCAGATGCTGGCCGAGCACTTCGAGATGTTCGCCCGCTATGGCACGCCCACTTCGCTGATGATCTTCGACATCGACCACTTCAAGCGCGTGAACGACCAGCACGGCCACCTGGTGGGCGACAAGGTAATCGCCGCCACGGCCGATGTTTGCCGCCACGAGCTGCGCGCCACCGACGCCGCGGCGCGTCTCGGTGGCGACGAATTCGTGGTGCTGATGCCGCATACGACCTGGGACCATGCCGAGCCGATCGCGGAACGTCTGCGCATCCGCATCGCCAACACTCTGTGCACCATGGGACTCGACTGCCTCGCCACCATCAGCGGCGGCTTGAGCGAGCTGGCCCAAGGCGACGCATCCGGCGAAGATGCGCTCAAGCGCGCCGACGACGCGCTGTATCAGGCCAAACGCCTGGGACGCAACCGCATCATCGTCAGGAACTGATTTGCTGTAGCAGGCCTAATCGGTCGGCCTGCATCCACGCCCGCCAGATCTTCCCATCCTTGAACTGATACAGCACATTGGCCGTCTGCGTCACGCGGCGGCCAGTAGCAGGATGTCCCTGGAACGGACCGTTGTGCGTTGCTTCGAAACGCCAGCGCACGGCCACACGGTCGCCTTCGCCGAACAGATCTTCGATTTCGAATCGCACGTCAGGGAAACCGGCCAGCACGGCGGCCACGCCGTCTGCAAACGCGGCCAGTCCCTTGTCGCCCGGACTGGCGAGGAAATCGGATGCGCACAAGCGGTCCAGCAGCGCCAGGCTGCCTTTGTTAAAGCCTTCTTCGAACAGTTGGCGGATAACGCTCTTGTGGTCGGACATGCTTGCTCCTTGCAGTGGTTGGTTTGTGATAGGCTAAAACCTCAACTTAACTTCAGGTCAAGGACTTTTATGCCCAGGCTCGATCCCGCCGACATCGGTCGCCAGCTTTCCGTCGGTGAAGTGGCCGAACGTGCCGGCGTTGCGGTGTCGGCGCTGCATTTCTATGAAGCGCGCGGCTTGATTCAGAGCGTGCGCAATGGCGGCAACCAGCGCCGCTATGTGCGCGAAGTGCTGCGCCGCGTCGCGGTCATCAAGGTGGCGCAGCGCATCGGCATCTCGCTGGAGGAAATCGGCGTGGCCCTCGCCTCTTTGCCGGAAGGCCGCACGCCTGACGCCCACGATTGGGCACGGCTGTCGAAAGGCTGGCAAAAGGAACTGGATGCCCGCATCGCCCGCCTGCAAGCCTTGCGCGACCAGCTGGACGATTGCATCGGCTGCGGTTGCCTGTCGCTGGGCGCCTGCAAGCTGCGCAATCCTTTGGATACGCTCTCCGAAGAAGGTCCGGGGCCGCGCCGCATTGTCGTGGAATAAATATTATTGGCCTGCCCACCTTGAAATATTGGTCAGGCCAATATAAGATGGTCTGACCAAACCAGAAGCCCAAACCTGGTGTCTGCCACGCCGTGGCAGACACCTGCCTCACGCCTTTGGTTCTCCCACGCGACCTCGGCCAATCCCCTCGGCCCTCGTCTCAATGGCAGTGGACACGCGAGGTGTCCACATCGCATTGCCGGTCATTCAAAACCATCGGAGCACACAATGAAAAAAACCATTATGGAGACTATGGTGGCCGCTGCTATTCTGGCCACCGGAGCAGCACATGCTTCACCCCTGCCCCTGCAGGATGCCGTCATCACCGCCAGCTACAACGGGGACGCCTCCGCCATGCTGGGCCTCGACCACCTGTTCGCCGCCGAACCCGGCTCGAACACCACCGCCCTTGATCCCACCAATACCGGTGTCGAATTCCTCAGCGCCGACAACCTGTTCGCCTTCGATTTCGATGCCAGCGGCCTGCTGACCATTTACAGCAACGGCAGCATCACGCCGGGCAGCTATCACTTCCACTTCGACTTCGGCAGCACGCTGGCGAATCCACTCACCGCCTTCACACTGGTGGACGACAGCGCCATCAGCGGCATGCCTTTGCTGCAGCTGGCCGCGGACGGCAAATCGATCGACGTCGATGTCAGCTCGGTTGGCTGGAGCAGCGACTTCGCGGCCTTCACCGCACAGCTGGATGCCGCTTCCGTACCGGAACCGGGCAGCACCACCCTGCTGCTGGGAGGCCTCGGCGCCATGACGCTGCTACGCCGCCGCCAGTCGCAACGCTAAGCTCCGCGCGCAAGCAGGCCTGCGGCTGCGTGCCGCGCCTGTCGCGCGCCTCGCAAACTGATACGGGAGAACACAATGGAACTCAGAGGTTTCAGGGCCGCTTGCCGCTTGGCGTCGGCCGCCCTGCTCATGCTGTCCTGCAGTGCGCACGCGGCAACCGACCCGGCGCGCC
This sequence comes from Pseudoduganella sp. RAF53_2, assembly GCF_052113985.1. Classification (NCBI taxonomy): domain Bacteria; kingdom Pseudomonadati; phylum Pseudomonadota; class Betaproteobacteria; order Burkholderiales; family Oxalobacteraceae; genus Pseudoduganella; species Pseudoduganella sp. RAF53_2. Next base: position 5,938 of record NZ_JBFRDW010000088.1, read on the forward strand.
AGACCGCACCGGCCGATGGCTGGGCATCGCAAGCCGGGGGCACCGCCGGCGGCTCGGCGGCGGCCACGTCGCAGATCTACACCGTCGCCAACCGCGCGCAACTGGTCGCGGCCATCAACAACGCCGGCGCCAATCCGAAAATTATCAAGCTGTCCGGCACCATCGACATGACCGAAGGCGTGCCGTATGCGAACACGGGTGACCAGGCCATACGCGGTGCGGTACGCCTGCGCAGCAATACCACGCTGATTGGCGATGGCCCCGGCGCAGGCCTGATCAATGGCCACATCCTGCTGACCAACGTCTCGCAAATCATCATCCGCAATCTGAAGATCGTCAATCCCTGCGACGTCGGACCGGTCTGGGACCCGACCGATGGCGCCACCGGCAACTGGAACTCCGCCTATGACGGCATCGGCATCTCCGGCTCCGATCACATCTGGGTCGACCACGTGACCTTCACCGACGTACCAATGACGGACAATCTGTCGTCCATCGAGAACGGCGTGCTGAAACAGTGCCACGACGGCGCACTGGACGTCACCAATGGCTCCGACTACGTGACCGTGTCCTACAACGTCTTCGGCGAGCACCACAAGAACAATCTGATCGGCTCCAGCGACACCGCCACCGGCGACGAAGGCAAGCTGCGCGTCACTTTCAGCAATAACGTGTTCCGCGACGTCTCCAGCCGCGCGCCGCGTGTGCGCTTCGGCCAGGTCCACATGTTCAACAACTACTTCGTGGGCAGCACCACGGCGCCGGTGTACGACTACCTGTACAGCATTGGCGCAGGCTACAACGCGAAGATCATCTCGCAGTCGAATGTGTTTGAAGTCGGTGGCGCGCGCGGATGCGGCGATATCGTCATCAATCCCGGCGGCGCCGCAACAGGAGCCTTCAAGGACACCGGCTCGCTGCTGAATGGCACCCTGCTCGGCGGCTGCACCATTTCCAGCAACGTGACCTGGACGCCACCATATGCCTTCAGCGTGCGTCCCACGGCGCTGGTGAAAGCCAACGCGCTGGCGCAGGCAGGCGGCGGCAAGCTGACCACCACCATCACCGGCACCGGCGACACCAGCAGCACGCCAATCCTCACCCTCACCTGTCCAGCAACGGGCCTTTACTTCTGCGACGACTTCCAGAGCGGCAGCTCCGCCAATTGGGACTTGCTGCCCGTCGCTGGCCCCAACGGCAGCTTCAGCGTCAAGGCAGAAAGCGTCGGCGCCGTCAACCAGATCATACAGTACACCGCGGCAACCACCGGCGGCGTGCTCGCGCTGCTGAAGTCCACTTCGATGGCGAACGTGCCGTCCGGTGACTACTTCGTTGAAGCGCGCATCAAGCCGCAGACCAACAGCACTACCAGCAACAAGCTGCTCTACCTGGTCACGCGCTACGTCAACGCCAGCAACTGGTATGGCGCAGGGCTGAATGTGCAAAGCAGCACCAGCAGCACCCAGGTCGAAATCGCGAAAATGCTGAACGGTACGCTCACGCGTCCCAAGCAAGTGAAGAAGCCGATCAATATGGATGCGCAGTTCTACACCGTGCGCTTTGAAATGATCGGCAGCACGCTGACCGTCTATCTCGATGGCGAAGCGCTCGGCTCCGTCACCGACACCGCCTTCACCGCACGCGGACTGGTTGGCCTGTACACCGCCAACAAATCCTTCCAGATCGATGACGTGCGCATCGGCGATCCGCATCTGAAACCCTCGCAGCTCACGCTGAATCCGGCCACCACCAGCTATGTCGCCGAAGCGGGCGACACCCCGCTGCAGCTCGCCGTCACCGCCGTGAAGCCGGACGGTTCGGCCGACACCTTCAGCGCCAGCTCCAGCAATCCCGCTGCCGTGGCAGTCGCCATCGACAACAATACGCTGACGCTCACCCCGGTCGGCGCAGGCACTGCCAACATCGTGCTGACCAGCGACAGCGATCCAACCCTGATGCGCACCATCTCCGCCAACATCGGCGCGCAGTTCATTCAGCCGACGCAGACTTATCTGCTGAACGGCGTTGCCAGTCCTGCTGCGGCGCTTGGCAATGCCCAGGTGGATGCATCGCTGCGCCTCGTGTTCGACAGTCAGCCAGCACTGGGCGCAAGCGGCACGATCCGCATCTTCCGCAAGTCCGACGATGTGCTGGTGGATGTGATCAAGACCAGCGGCGAGACTGATGAACTGGGCTATCCAGGCCAGACCGCAATCCGCAAGGTGAACACCTCTCCGATCACGATCAGCGGCAACACCGTCACCATCAAACCGCACAGCGGCAAGCTGGCGTATGGCACCGATTATTACGTGGCAATCGCCAACGGCGTGTTCACCGGAACTTCGCTGGGCGGCACGCCATTCGTCGGCATCGGCAAGCTGGGCGACTGGTCCTTCACCACGCGCGCCACAGCGCCAGCGGGGCCGGATCTTGTGGTCGGCGCAGATGGCGATTTCAGCACCGTGCAAGGCGCGCTGAACTTCCTGATGCAGAACGTGGCCAAATCCACGCCCGCCACCGTCACCGTGAAGAACGGCGTGTACCAGGAGCTGCTCTATCTGCGCGGCAAAGACAACATTACGCTGCGCGGCGAAAGCCGCGACGGCGCCGTAATCCAGTACACCAACAACGACACACTGAACACCGGTTCCGGCGGCAGCCAGGCGCCCGGTGCCGGGGCCGCAGCGGCTGGCGGCCGTGCCGTGTTCCTCGTCGAATCCGCCGATATGCTGACGCTCGACACGCTCACAGTACGCAACACCACGCTGCGCTCGCCGTCCATCTCGGCGCAAGCCGAAACGCTGTACTTCAACAACGACGCCGGCCGCCTCATCGCGCGCGACGCCAGCTTCTTCAGCGAGCAGGACACGCTCAATCTCAAAGGCTGGTCCTGGTTCTATCACACGCTGGTGGCAGGCAACGTCGACTTCATCTGGGGCTCCAGCCGCGCCGCCCTGTTTGAAGAGAGTGAAATCCGCTCTGTGGGCGATACGTCCAACGCCAGCAGCGGCGGCTACGTCCTGCAAGCGCGCGTGCAGGCAGCGGCCGACAAAGGCTACGTCTTCCTCAACAGCAGCCTGACGCATGGCCCCGGTCCCGGCCCGCTGCATGGCGACGTGCCGGCTGGCGCGACCTACCTCGCGCGCAGCTCCGGCAGCAGCACGGTGTGGGACAACATCGCCTTCATCAACTGCAAAATGGATAGTCACATCGCAGCCGCCGGCTGGGCCGGACTAGGCGTGAACGGCCAGCCGGCGCCGAATCCCGCCGTACCGACTGCCGCCAGCGGCTGGCGCGAATACGGCAGCACGGACCTGCTGGGCAATCCGCTCAATCTGTCCACGCGCGTGGGTGGCTTCCAACTCAGCAGTTCGGATGTGGCAGCCGGCTTTGCCAACCGCGCCCAGATTTTCGCTGGCTTTAATAGCGGCGCTGGCTGGAATCCGTAAGTCAACTCAGCGGTTGAGCCGCCGTGCTTGCGGCGCTCAACCAATGAGCGCAAAATGCCCCGATGCATGCAGTCTCAATGGAGGATGCCATGGACGGGGTTTTGCCTGATTCAAACCACCATGTCGCACCAGGCGACATCCTGCTGCTGAGCAGCCGCGGCGCGCGCGGCCGGGGCAGCCTGCTGGCGCAAGCCATTGACCGGCGCAGCAGCCGCCGCTTCAGCCATGTTGCGGTGGTGCTGAACGACAAAATGGTGGCGGAGGCCATGCCGCATCACGGGGTCACCTTGCGCCACTGGCAGGATCTGCTTGACCATGTGGACCTTTCCACCAGCCGCGTTGCCCGCAATCAGAAACTCGCGCACGATCCCGAAGCGGGACCGCGCATCATGCAGCACGCCACCCTCTTCTACAAACAGCGCTTTGACGTGCAAAGCCTGGTGCGCTCGGAATCGCCGGAAGACGCGGCGCCCTGCTGCCAGTTTGTAGGCGATCTTTACGACGATCTGCAACTGCAAGCCAATGGCGACTGGCCGCAGGCAGTCGCCAGCCACACGCGCGAAGGGGCGTGGCGGCAGTTCAAACTGTCGGAATACGGCTTGGCACAGCCGCAGCATCCGCTCGGTGCAAGCCTCTACGCGAATCACCACGACGATGCGTTCAGCGCAAACGTGCCGCCTGCTTTGGTTGAGAACATGCGCACCCAGCGCGCCGCCTACCAGTTCGCGGCACGCCAGCGTGAACTGGCGCTGGCAATCGCATCCTGCTCGCGGCAACTCAAGCCGCTGGGCGATGCCTTCGGCGCAGTGTCCCCCGCCGGCGCGGAATCGCCGCTGAGTGGCGGCACGCTGGAAGCCCAGTGGCGCCATCTTTTCCTCGACTACCATCCCGGCATTCCCGGCTTCCTGCACATGCAGGGCGAAGCGGGCGACCACCTGCCGCAACTCAAGCGCTATGCACACGCAACCGGCGAGCTGCTCTCGCTCTCGCATCTGCTGCAGAATGCGGTGACGGTGTTCCGCGAACTGACCGCCACCGCGCATCAGCTTTCGCATCAGGGCAAGGCAGGCGTCTTGCAGATGGAAATGCTGTGCACTCACTGCGAACAGCTGCTGGAGTGCGGCGATGCTCTGTGCGATGACGAGCAGGTCGAAGAAGTGCTGATGCGTATCCAGAACTATCCCGTCCTGCACGACGAGCTAATGGAACTGGACGACGCCGATGCCGAAGTTGCGGCGCTGGCCTCATCCAGCCTGGTCGCCCTCAGCGAAGCGGACCTGGTCCGCCTGCACTGGCTCAGCGACCTGCGTCCCCATCTGTTGAAAGCTCAGCCCCGCTTGCGGGAGATTCTTGAGCTGGTGCGTTAATTCAGGCCGGCATAGACCATTCGCGTGAACTGATCGCCGTTGAAGACGAACTGGCCCCATTGGGCATCGAAGGCGGCGGTCGGTTTGGCGGCGACGATTTCTTCTAAGGACTTGCCCTGCTTTTTCAAGGCGGCCACATTGTTGCGCACGGCAACCAGCATGTCGCGGAATTCGATCAGCTTGGCGCGGTTTGCGACATCGCCGTGGCCGGGAATCACGATGGTGTGCTCCGTCGTGCGTTCGACCGCCTTGTTGGCCCACTTGATCGCGCCATCAATGCTGCCACCGTCTTCGTTGTCGATGTACGGGTATTTGTTGTTCCAGAAGGTGTCGCCCAGCGCCAGCACATCTGCATCCTTGAAGTAGACCCACAGGTCGCCATCGGTATGGCCATCGCCGACGTTCTTCACTTCGACCTTGGTTCCTGCAAACGCGATGATCTTTTCATGATCCACCAGCAGCGTGGGGCGCGCTGCTGCAGGCACCGGATCGAAAGTCCAGTTCCAGGCATTCACATGCGTGGTTTGAGTCAGATGCCTGAAGGTGTTTTTCTGCGCGACGATGGTGGCGCCCGCCTCATGCAGCCATGCGTTACCATTGGTGTGGTCCCAGTGCCAGTGCGTGTTCACAACGTATTTTGGCGATGCCGCGCCCATCTGCAGAAGCGCGGCCTGCAGTTTTTCTTTCGACTTGCTGATGCCTGCGTCGACCAGGAATTTGCCTTCCCTGCCGTTCAGGACCGTGACGTTGCCGCCTGAGCCCATCAGCACGGTGATATTGCCGCGCAAGGGCTGCGCGACGAGGTCGGTGTCCGCGCGCTTCAAGTAGCGTGCACCTGCTCCGGTATGAAAATAGTCGTCTTGTGCGAAAGCCGGGGCCGAGACAAACAAAGCCGCTACCAGCAGCGCCGGCAGTTTGAAGCGTGTGTTCATGTTTGGTTACCTATCCATATGCGAGCAACCATTATGGACGCAGCCATGGAGTGGCAAAGTCAGTCCGTTGCGGCAATTCCTGCCAAGTTGCAGCGCGTTTCCGCCATCGGTCTACAGAACAATTCCGTTCGCGGACGCGGGCTCTTCCGGGAGATCGCTCTTCTCGCCCAGCATGTCCATCAACTCGCGTTCGATTTTCCGGCATAGCTGCGCCATCGGCACGTCATTGGGATTCCCTTCGAACGGATTCTCCGTGCCCTCGCCAACCTGCTCCAGCGCGAGATACATCCACGACACCATCGCGCTGAACGGAATGACCAGCCAGATCAGCTTGTCGTGCATGACACCCGATATGGTGGCGTTCACCTTTTCGAACTCCGTCAACACGCCGAAAGGCAGCAGCAGGCAAAAGGTGCGGACAAAGAGCCGATGGGTGACCTCGTATTGCCGGGGATAGGGATAATCCTTGATGCGCTCGGCGCGTCCCTGCAGATTGAAGAAGCCTCTGATCGCTGCCAGCAGCTCCATGTAGCAGGAATTGCTGATCTCTCCGGCATCAAAGAGCCGCTTGATCACTGCCGCCTGCGTACCGAGCAAGCGGCTCGGCTTGCTCGCGGCTTGGTCGAGCGCGTCCAGTTCGGCCGGTGACAGATAGCGCGCCAGTACCTCGTTCAATGGCGTCTCCCACTCCGGCACCCGGTAATATTTACGGTATTCCGCGTTGGACGCTTTGCTCACCGTCTCCCAAACCTTCGGAGTTCTCAACTGATAGCGCAGCGCCGTCAGCCATGCGCAATGCCGGAGAATCAGTTCCCGTCCGCTCGTCACTGCTGACGGAAAGTCCCGGCTCATGACGCCCAGACTGCGGCTGCTGTTCAGGATGTCCGTCCAGATCTGCTGCGCCTCCAGCGCCCGGCTGTAAGTCTGCACATTCCTGAAGCCGACGATGAAAGATGTCGCCGTGCCCAGCAAGACCACCACCGAAACCGGAATTGCCAGCCATCTCACGTCCAGGAACTGATAAAGAAGAACAGGCACCGAAGCGCAGACGAGCGAGGCATAAAGCAGCCGTCTCGACCAGACCATAAACTCGAATACTCTGTACGATTTACCCAGGTGCATGGCACATCTCGCAATGACGAAGTGGTTCGCGGAGGCCTCGCTGTTGACAGGCCGTTAATGAT
>NZ_JBFRDW010000089.1:0-12833 GCF_052113985.1 Pseudoduganella sp. RAF53_2
CTATGTGACCTCTTGCGCGCTGCCTACGCCGTGGGCCCAGTTCACGCTGCATGCGTTCGTGGAGCATGCCTATGTGACCTCTTGCGCGCTGCCTACGCCGTGGGCCCAGTTCACGCTGCATGCGTTCGTGGAGCATGCAACGGGCAAAGAGCATCTGGCCATGGTGCTGGGCGATATCGGCAACGGCGAGCCGGTGCTGGCGCGCGTCCATTCCGAATGCCTGACCGGCGACGTGCTGTTCTCGCAGCGCTGCGATTGCGGCGCGCAGCTGGAAGGTGCGCTGAAGCGCATCGCCGATGAAGGCCGCGGAGTGCTGCTGTATCTGCGCCAGGAAGGCCGCGGCATCGGCCTGCTGAACAAGATGCGCGCATATCGCCTGCAGGAAGCAGGCCTCGATACCGTACAGGCCAACGAACAACTGGGCTTCAAGCCGGACCAGCGCAATTACGCACTGGTCGAACCGATGCTGAAACAGTTCGGTGTAAAAAGTCTTCGCCTGATGACGAATAATCCGCGTAAGATCGCAGCCATGGGCAACCTGGGTGTCGAAGTGGTCGAGCGTGTACCGCTGCTGGTGAACCGCAATGCCTTCAACCAGCGCTACCTCGACACCAAGGCACTGAAGCTTGGCCATATGATGAATCCAACTACTCCGCCCGCGGCGGAAGACGGCGAACTCTGAGTGCATGAAATTCACTAAGCTGGCACTATCTCTGACTTTGACCTGGGGCTGTGCCAGCGCACTGGCCGCCCCGCCAACCCTCCCCGGCCTGYCGCRGCAGCCACCACGCCAGCAACAACCGCAAACCGGCGGTGACGATGCAGCGCCGCTGCCGCCACCTTCCAGCGCAGCGCAAAAACTCTACTCCGCCGCCAAGGCCGATCTGCTGCAGGTACGTTCGCTGCTGAAAAGCGGCCGCACGCAGTCCTCGGTTGGTTCCGGCTTCCTGGTGGGCACCTCGAATCTGGTGCTGACCAACTACCACGTGGTTTCGCAATTCGCCCTCGATCCGGACACTTACACCGGCGAGTGGGTCGATACAGCGGGCCAGCGCGGCAATATCGAACTGCTGGCAGTGGATGTGCTGCACGACCTGGCGGTGGTGCGCGTGAACCGCTACGGCACGGGCGTCTTCAATGTGCCGGAGAAGCAGGTTCGCCTGACGCAGGGCCAGTATCTGTACTCCCTCGGCAATCCGCTCGACCTGGGTTTCGCGATTTCGGAAGGCTCGTACAACGGCGTGATCACGCGCAGCTTCTACGATCAGCTGCTGTTCACCGGCCCGATCAACGCCGGCATGAGCGGCGGGCCAAGCGTGACGGCCGATGGCGAAGTGGCAGGCGTGAACGTGTCCAAGCGGCTGGACGGTGAGCTGGTGAGTTTCCTGGTGCCGATCCGCTTCGCGCAGGAGCTGCTGCAGAAGGTCAAGCCGGACGCCAAGCCACCCAAGGACTTTACCGCCATTGTGGCCCAGCAACTGCTGGCGCACCAGAAGGCGATGATCGATCAATTGCTGGCGACGCCGCTGACCCTGAAGGCTATGGGGCCTTACGAGGTGCCGGTGCGCGAGTCCGAACAGATGCGCTGCTGGGGGCGCTCCAACGTCAAGGGCGACAAGCCATTCTCGGTGGACGTCACCAACTGCTCGATGGAGACAGCCATCTTCGTTTCCGGCTCGCTGCAAACGGGCCAGGTGGCGATCCAGCACCAGTACATGCGCAGCACCGGCCTCGATGCCCTGCGTTTCTCGCAGTTGTCGTCGGCCTCGTTCAAGAACGAGAGCTTCGGCGGCTACAAGGACAGCCGCCTGACCGGCCCGACCTGTACCGAACAATTCATCAAGAACGACACCTTGCCCATGCGCGCCGTGCTGTGCGTGAAGGCTTACCGCAAGTTTGAAGGCCTGTACGATTTCTCCCTGCTGATCGGCAGCACGGACGATGGCCTCATGAACCTGCAAAGCCGGATGGACGCCCGCGGCGTGTCCTATGAAAACGGCATGCGTGCCTCGCGCGCCTTCCTGCAGTCGCTGGCGCGCGGAGGCAAGAAATGAAGCCGCCCTATTTCATCGAGACCCTTGCCCGCAATGGCGACGTGCTGCACCGGCACCGGGTGAACGATCTGCCGATCACGCTGGGACGCAGCTACGGCAATGATTTCATCCTCGATGACGCGCACACTGCGGCCCAGCACGCGGTGGTGGAACTGGCGGAGGATGGCGGCATGCGCATCCGCGATCTGGGCACGCAGAATGGCATTGTGGTTCACGGCAAGCGTCATCAGACTTTGCCGATCGATGGCACGACCGTGGTACGCCTTGGCCATACGCGCCTGCGCATTCGCGGCGCCGACTTCCCGGTCGAAGCGGAAGTCGCGGACACCACCATGCATGCGTGGGAAGGCGGCATTCCTGCACTGGCGGGCCTGGCGTTGATTGGGATGTTCACCGGCGTGGAGGAAGYGCTGTCCGATGCGGGCAACTTCCAGGCCATCMGCTATTTGCTGATTATCGCCAGCGGACTGGGCGCCGGCCTGGTGTGGAGCGGTATCTGGGCGCTGGCCAACCGCCTGTTCGGCGGCCATGCGCGGCTGGGACGCCACCTCTTCATTCTCGGCTCCGGCCTGATCGCCCTCGGTGCGTGGAAGGCTGTCAGCAGCGTGCTCGCRTACGCGTGGTCGGCGGAGGTGTTCACGCGCTACGGCAATCACGTGGCGATATTGATCCTGTGCGTGATGATCTACTACCACGTGGGCACCATCCGACCGCATCGCAGAGGCGCTTTCCCGCGCACGGTGGGCGTGATGATGGCACTGGGGTCGGGCGTGGTCCTGATGAGCAATCTGCAAAGCACGGGCCGTTTGTCGGACGAGCTGTATATGTCGGTGATGCTGCCGCCGTCGCTGCGCCAGAGCCCTGATCACAGTGTGGATGAATTCATGGGCAATGCGGCCAAGCTGAAGGCCGAAGCCGACGCCGACCGCAAACGTTCCGTCAAAGACGACGACGATAACAACGACGACGAATAAAACCCACGGCGCAAACCTGGTGGCAGGCACATCGTGCCTGCCACCTGCTTCACGCCCTGGGTTTTAGCTTGCGTAAGGTGGCCCTTTCAGTTCCACCGTATTGCCCTCAGGGTCGTTGATGTAAATCGACGGCCCCTCCCCTTCCGCGCCGTAACGCGACTCAACCGGACCGTGCTGCACATCGTGCTGCGCCAGATGCGCCTTGATGGCGGCTTCATCGAATGGCTCCACGCGGAAACAGAAGTGGTCCATATTGCGGCCTTCCTTGCCCGGCGCAGCGCCGCCCATCTTGCCCAGTTTTTTATCGACCGGCACCAGGTCCACCAGCGAACTGCCGGCGCGCAGCTGAATCAGGCCGATCTCGTCCTGACGGCGCTCAATGGTGCAACCGAGGACTTCGGTATAAAAGCGGATCATCTTGTCCGCATCCACAACACGCAAAACAATATGGTCGATTTCGCGAATCTTGATCATGCAGTCTCCTTGTCAGATTTTTGGCACCGGATTCGTTCCGGAACCATATTCGTATTTGGTGCCACGCCACTGATAGCGCAAGCGCTGGCCGATGCGGCGCGGCGCACCGTTCGCCTCTGCGCCCACCGGCGCGCTGGTGGCTCCACTGAAGTCGACAATGAAGGCACCTGGCGTTGCCTCGGATTCTTCAATGCTCCAGCGCCCATCAATCTTGAAGCATTCGCCCGGCGTCACTTGATCGTTTGCCGCAGCAGGGTCACCGGCGCGCAAGCCGGGCAGCTCCGGCCGCAGGCGCTTCACACAGTCGGGACGTGCATAGACGTTATCCGCCGCCACCGGCAGGTCCGCAATGGCGGCCGGCTTCACGCCATCCTTGCCCACTTCATACACCGACACCCAGCGCCCGCAATTGCCTTGCCAGCAGCTGCCATATTCGGCCACGATGCCTTGCGTCGTCGCTGATAGCCGCACCGGCTCCAGATGCGCCTCGCCCTCAAAACCGCGCAGGTCGAAAGGTTCCTGCCGCTTCAGCAGCTTCCAGCCGGTAGCGCTGGTGGTGAACGTGTACGCAGCCAGTCCGGCTGGCGTTGAATGATTCAGCATACCCCCGCCGTCATCGCTCGCCGGCAGCAAGGTCGCCAGCAGTACGAAGCGTCCCGGCGCGGCACGCAGCACAAGTACCGGCTCGACCAGCACCTTGCGCTGCTTGGCCTTTGGCGGCGTGCCATAGCTCCAGTTCTGGATGAGCTTTGTCTGCGCGATCGTCTGCAAGTGGCCTTCCGTATCGTCGCTCCATTTCGGGAACGCGAGCGAAATCAGATCGCCCATGGAAGGCATATCTTCATCCGGCGTTTGCGCGGCGGCGGGCAGCGCGATGGCGAGGGTGATGGCAAGCACACGAAGCATGGACAAGCTCCTGGTCAGATGCGGATGCGGCGGCGGTCAGCCAGGAAGGTGCCGGCCTGCTGCTGCGACAGCACCTTGAAGGGATCGCCGTGGTAGACGTAGAGATACTGCTCGCCGCCCATGCGGTCGGTGAGCTTGGCGGAGACGAGGAATTGCGTACCGACCGGATAGTCCTCGCGCAGCGCGCGCGGGCACTGCACGCGCAGTTCGGAGCTGTAGGCCTGATCGTTGAGGGGACGCACGCGCACCTGGCCGTCGTGGTCGATAAAGGATTCAACCGCTACGTCGCGGTAGGCATAGATGTCGCGCATGGCGACATGGTATCACTGCTCTTCTGTCAACAGTGGGGAGATACGGGCCATGGCGAGGGCGATGTCCTCGTGCAGTGCGCGCGTGGGGCCGTCGCCCAACGCTTGCTGCACTGCCGACTGGGCCTTGCGCCAGGCAGCCTTTGCTTCGCGCACCTTGTCTTTGCCTTCAGGAGTAATCGAGATGAGGCGCTGCCGCGCGTCCCTGCCTGCCGATTGCACCAGCAGGCCGGCGTCCTGCAGCGGACGCAGATTGCGCGTCAGCGTAGTCCGTTCCAGGCCAAGCAAATCCGCCAGTTGGGTGATCGGCCGAGCTTCGTGCTGCACGGCGCGCAGCAGTGCAAATTGCGTGGCCTTGATGCCGGTCGCGGCAAGGTGCTGGTCGTACAGGCGCGACACGGTGCGCGTCAGCCGCCGCAGAGCAAAGCAGGTGCAAGGGGTATCCATGCCTGTAGTATAGTGTAGTTACACGTAATTATGGAGCACGCGATGGAAAACACACTGCAAACCTGGATGGACGATGAAGCGGCCAGGCGCCTGAAAGTGGCGCCGGCAGGCGTCGCCGAGCGCGAACAATTGCGCGGCCATAGCGGATTGGAATTCCTGCAAAAGATTGGCGACGGCGAACTGCCTCCGCCACCGATTGCGGAGTTGATGGGCTTTGTGCCGATCGAAGTGGAACATGGCCGCATCGTCTTCCAGGGCACGCCCGGCAAGCAGCACTACAACCCGAGCGGCGCGGTACACGGCGGCTACGCGGCCACCCTGCTCGATTCCGCCGTCGGCTGCGCAGTGCACAGCACCCTGCCCGCCGGCAGCGGCTTCACTACGCTGGAACTGAAGATTAACTATGTGCGCGCGATGACGGACAGGACCGGCCCCGTGCGCGCGGAGGGAAAAGTCATCCAGGCCGGTAAACAGGTCGCTATCGCCGAAGGCCGCATCACCGACGCCACCGGCAAACTCTATGCCCACGCCACTACCACTTGCCTGATCTTCTCTATTTAAAACCCACGGCGGAAACCTGGTGGCAGGCACGGCGTGCCTGCCACCTGCTGTGGCGTCAGGTTCTGAGCACCAGCAAAGCGACGGCCTCGGCGTTGATGCCTTCTTCGCGGCCGAGGTAGCCCAGTTTTTCGTTGGTTTTGGCTTTCACGTTCACGTGGCCGACCGGAACGCCGAGATCGGCGGCGATGTTGGCGGCCATCGATGCGATGTGCGGCGCCATCTTGGGGCGCTGGGCGATGATGGTGCAGTCGATATTGCCGATGTCGTAGCCGGTGGCGCGCACGCGCTTGGCCGCTTCGCGCAGCAGCACGCGGGAATCGGCGCCGCGGAACTCTTCGGCGGTGTCGGGGAAGTGTCTGCCGATGTCGCCCAGGGCCGCGGCGCCGAGAATGGCGTCGGTGATGGCGTGCAGCAGCGCGTCCGCATCGGAGTGGCCCAGCAGGCCGCGCTCGTGCGGAATCTCGACGCCGCCCAGAATCAGCTTACGGCCTTCAACCAGGCGGTGGCTGTCGTAACCCTGGCCGATGCGGAATGGCAGTGCAGTCATTGTGCTTCCTTCAAATACATTTCAGCGATGCGGATATCCGAAGGCAGCGTGACCTTCAGGTTGCGTGGATGGCCTTCGACCAGCTGCGGCGAGAAGCCGAGCATTTCAACGGCGCTGGCGTCGTCGGTGATGGCGGTTGGATCAGGCGCCGAGCCCAGTGCGCGCAGCAGCAAGGCGTAGCTGAACATCTGCGGCGTCTGCGCCAGCCACAGGCCGTCGCGCGGTGTGGTCTGCGTTGCGCCGCCGCGCGTGGTCTTCACCGTGTCGACCACAGGCAACGCGAGCAGGCCGCCGGCCGGATTGCCGTCCACCTCTTCGATCAGTTTGCGGATCAGCGCCGGCGTCAGGCCGGGACGCGCCGCGTCATGCACCAGCACCATGTCGTCGTCATGCAGCTTGCCCGCCAGCGCCCGCAAGCCGTTCAGGATCGAGTCCATGCGGGTCGCGCCGCCGCAGCGCAATACGGTTACGCTGCCCGGCAGCTGAAGGCTGTCGATGTAGCCGTCGTCGGCACTGACCACCACATAGGTGTGCGCTACCAGCTCGCTGGCGGCAAACGCTTCGAGCGTGTGCTGCAGCATTGGCTTGCCGAGCAGCGGCAGATACTGTTTCGGCGACGCGGCCGCCATGCGCGCGCCGACGCCGGCTGCGGGGATCAGGGCAATATAGCGATGGGTTTTCGTCATGCTCAGTTGATGCGGCCGCCGGGGCGGCGCGTTTTTTTCAAAATGTTCTGTATCTCGCCGTTGCAGGCCTTGCTCAGGCGCGCATACTCGGCGGGCGAATCGATCTGTGCCTGCAGCAGCTCCACCTTGCCCATTTCGGCTTTGATGAAAGGCATCCAGCCGCTGTCGATTTCATGCGTCAGCGCCGAGCGCGCGGTGCCGGCCGGCGCATACAGCGGCTTGGCTTCGAAGCGCTTGGCCAGCGCGTCGCGCACAATCTTCTCCACCTTGGGCAGCTGGTCCATATAAGTCTGCATATGCCGCATCTCGTGCGCCAGGATCACCTCATAGCCGCAAGTCCCCGCCGGGAATTCATTGCCGATATAGATGCGCACCGGCGCATAGGTCAGCTCCACCTTGATCTGCGGCGCCACGCATTCGTAGCCGCTGGCCGGGTCCTGCAGCATCGGGCCGTCGACGCCAATCTGCACGCGCGATTCGGTCTTGGTCAATCCCAGTACGAAGCCATTGGGAGGCAGCATGCCACCCTTCATGCGCGTCAGCGCCTTGTACGACAGCTGGGTGTTGACCGAATAGCCGTTCTGGCGCGCGGACAGCACGGAAACGGTCTTGCTGATGGTGTCTTCGCAGCGGACCTGGAACGCCGTGCGCTCGGCGGCCTGCACCACGCTGCCGCATGCGAGCAGCATCGCCAGCAGCAGGCAGCGCCAGGCGCCCATGATCTCAGTCCAGCTTCCAGCGTCCGGTGCGCAGCTTGTCCAGCCAGAAGGCGCCGATGATGGTTTTCACGTCGGTGATCTTGCCGGTGCGGACCCACTCCAGCATATCGTCCACGCTGGCGGTGATGGTTTCGATGAACTCGCCGTCATCCAGCTTGGCTTCGCCTGCGGTCAGGCCGCGCGCCAGGTAGATGTCCAGGTGTTCGTCGGAATACGCGATGGCGTTGTGGATGGTGCCGACGAATTGCCAGTCGTTGGCGGTGTAGCCGGTTTCTTCTTCCAGCTCGCGGATGGCGCAGGCCAGCGGGTCTTCGCCCGGATCGAGTTTGCCGGCCGGGAGTTCGATGAACACGCGGTCCAGCGGATAGCGGTATTGGCGCTCCAGCAGAACGTGGCCGTTGTCGAGAACGGGCAGCACGACGATGGCGCCGGGGTGTTTGATGTATTCGCGCGCGGCGGCTTTACCGTCCGGCAGTTTGACCGTGTCGCGATGGACTTTCAGGAAGCCGCCGTCATAGGCCAGCTTACCGTCGATCTTTGTTTCTTTGAGATGCTTGTCCAAGCTGCCTCCAATATTAAAACCACAGGCCCAAAACAAGTGGCTGCCACGATGTGGCAGCCACCAGATTTTACGGTTTAGTGGCGTTTACGCAGGTAGCGTACCACGAAGCCAGGGAAAGCCAGGACGAGGAAAACGAAGGCACCAATCCAGTAGAACTCCCACGTTTGCGGGAAGCCGGTGCCGATGCGGGATTCGAGAGCCATGCCGAYGGCGCCGACAATCACGTAGTACACCGCCAGTTCACCCAGGCGCACCACAAACAGCTTGCGGGACACCGGGATGAAGGCGAATACCTTGTCGTTCACGAAAGGCAGGTTGGCGGCCACCACTGCGAGCAGGATGACCAGCCAGCTTGAAGCATTTACATCCATTACGATGCCAGGGTCTTGGCCATGGCGGACATGCAGGCGTTCAGCAGCGGACCTGGGATCACACCCAGCACCACCACTGCCAGGCCGTTCAGGCCCAGCACCAGTGCCTTGTCGCCGTGGACGACGATTGGCGAAGTGTCCGAAGGCTCGTCAAACCACATGGTCTTCACCACGCGGATGTAGTAGAACGCACCCACCAGCGAGAACATCACGGCGAACACGGTCAGCCACACCTGGCCGGTGGCCAGCACGGATTGCAGCACGGCGAACTTGGCGGCAAAGCCCATCATCGGCGGCACACCGGCCAGCGAGAACATCAGCACGGTCATCAGCAGAGCGTAAGCCGGGCTGCGCTTGGACAGGCCCTTGAAGTCTTCCAGCTCTTCCGCTTCGAAGCCCTGGCGTGCCAGCACCATGATCAGACCGAAGGTGCCGACCGTGGTCATCACGTAGGTGATCGAGTAGTACATGGCGGCGCTGTAAGCAGCGGCTGCGTTGTTGGCGGACTGGCCGACCACGCCGGCCATCAGGCCGAGCAGCACGAAGCCCATCTGAGCGATGGTGGAGTAAGCCAGCATGCGCTTCAGATTGGTCTGTGCGATCGCGGTCAGGTTACCGATGGCCAGCGACAGCACGGCCAGGATCATCAGCATCTGCTGCCAGTCGATAGCCATTGGCAGCATGCCTTCCACCAGCAGGCGCACGCAGATGGCGAAGGTCGCCAGCTTCGGCGCGCCACCCAGCAGCAGGGTCACGCCGGTCGGCGAACCCTGGTATACGTCAGGTACCCACATATGGAATGGAACGGCGCCCAGTTTGAAGGCCAGGCCAGCCACCAGGAACACGATGCCGAATACCAGGATGGTCGGGTTCACGGTGCCGGAGCCCAGTTTCTTGGCCACTTCGGTGATTTCCAGCGTGCCGGTAGCGCCGTACAGCATGGACATACCGTACAGCAGGAAGCCGGAAGCCAGCGCGCCCAGGATGAAGTATTTCATCGCAGCTTCGGTAGCGCGGGCGTTATCGCGGCGCAGGGCCACTAGCGCGTATAGCGACAGCGACATCAGTTCCAGGCCCAGGTACACGGACAGGAAGCTGTTGGCCGAGATCATGACCATCTGGCCCAGCATGGAGAACAGTGCCAGCACGTAGAACTCGCCGCCCAGGGTGCCGCCCAGCATGCCGCGGTCGTGCGAATACTGGCGCGAATACACCAGGGTCACACCCACTGCCAGGTAGGAGAACAGCTTGAGCAGGTTGCCCATCGGGTCGTTGATGAACATATTGTGGAAGGCGTAGACCGTGGTGCCTGCGCTGAAGTCAGCGAAGGAGAACGCGGCGCAGCCTACCAACGTCAGCAGCGAGAGAACGTAAGTGATGCCCCGCTTGCTCTCGTCCAGGAACATATCGATCAGCAGGATCGCCGACGTAGCGATCAGCAGAAAGACTTCTGCGTAGAGCGGGATCAGGTTAGTGTTATTCATGAAAACTTGGTCCTATTTGCAATCAGTGGGCTGCGATGACAGCCAGCTTGCTCTGCGCGGCGTGCGCCAGCAGATCGGCCACGGATACTTGCATCACATCGGTGAACGGCGCCGGGTACAGGCCCATGTACAGCGTGGCGATGGCCAGGATGCCCAGCATCAGGAATTCACGCTTGTTCAGGTCGTCCATTTCAGCCACGTGCGGGTTGGTGATGGCGCCGAAGATCACGCGCTTAGCCATCCACAGCGAGTACGCCGCGCCCAGGATCAGGGCGGTAGCGGCCAGGATGCCGGTCACAAAGTTGAACTGCACCGCGCCCAGGATGACCATGAACTCGCCCACGAAGCCGGAGGTGGCTGGCAGGCCGCAGTTGGCCATCGAGAACAGGATGAACAGGGCTGCGAACTTAGGCATCTTGTTCACGACGCCACCGTAGTCGGCGATCTGGCGCGAGTGCATGCGGTCGTACATCACACCGATACACAGGAACATTGCGCCGGACACGAAGCCGTGCGACACCATCTGCATGATACCGCCCTGCATCGACATGTCGTTGAACATGAAGAAGCCCAGGGTCACGAAGCCCATGTGGGCGATGGACGAATACGCCACCAGTTTCTTCATGTCCTTCTGCACCATGGCCACCAGGCCGACGTAGATCACGGCGATCAGGGACAGCACGATCACCATCGGCGCCAGGTAGTGCGATGCATCCGGCACGATCGGCAGCGAGAAACGCAGGAAGCCGTAAGCACCCAGCTTCAGCATGATGGCAGCCAGCACGGCGGAACCGCCGGTCGGCGCTTCCACGTGGACGTCCGGCAGCCAGGTGTGGACCGGGAACATCGGCACCTTCACGGCGAAGGCCATGAAGAAGGCGAAGAAGATAGCGACCTGCTCCGCCATGTTCAGCGGCAGTTTGTGCCATGCCAGGATGTCCCAGCTACCGGACTTGTTGTACAGGTAAATCAGGGCAACCAGCGTCAGCAGCGAGCCGAAGAAGGTGTAGAGGAAGAACTTGAAGGCTGCGTAGATGCGGTTCGAACCACCCCACACACCGATGATGATGTACATCGGGATCAGGGTCGCTTCAAAGAAGAAGTAGAACAGCAGGCCGTCCATGGCGGCGAACACGCCGATCATCAGGCCGGACAGGATCAGGAAAGCACCCATGTACTGGGCCACGCGCTCGGTAATCACTTCCCAGGCCGAGATCACGACGATCACGGTGATGAAGGCCGTCAGCGGAATGAACCACATCGACAGGCCGTCAATGCCCAGGGTATAGAAGATGTTGAAGCGCTCGATCCAGGCCGATTTCTCGACGAACTGCAGGCCATGGGCCGCTTTATCAAACTGCGTGAACAGCGGGATGGTCGGCAGCAGCGAGATCACGGAGCCGATCAGTGCCAGCACGCGCACCAGGCCGGCGCGCGAATCGCGGCCGATCGCCAGGATGATCATGCCGAACAGTACCGGCAGCCAGATCGACAGGCTGAGGTAAGGAGGTAGATTATTAATCGTTGACTGCATTTGTTATCTCTTTGCGTCAGCTGTTAAGCATGCCAAAACGGCAGGAAGTACACCAGGAAGCCCAGGATACCGATAATCATCACGAAGGCGTAGTGATAGATGTAGCCGGTCTGCAGCACGCGGGTCAGCGCGGAGAACCAGCCCACCACTTTGGCGGAACCATTCACTACCAGGCCGTCGATCAGGGTACGGTCGCCCACGTTCCACAGGCCCTCGCCCAGCAGGCGTGCGCCGCGGGCAAAGAAGGCTTCGTTGAACTTGTCCATGTAGTACTTGTTGTCCAGCAGCGTGTACAGCGGCTTGAGCGTCTTGTAGAACGCTTCCGGTACTTTCGGATTGATCATGTAGCAGTAGTAAGCCGAAGCCACGCCTGCAATCGCCAGCCACAGTGGCAGCGAAGTCAGGGAATGGATCGCCATCTGCAGCGGACCGTGGAACTCTTCCGCCAGTTCGTGCATCGCATGGTGGTTTTCACCGATGAAGATCACGCCCTTGAAGAAGTCGCCGTACAGCATCGGGCCGATGGTCAGGTAGCCGATGATCACGGACGGGATAGCCAGCAGAATCAGCGGCAGGGTCACGACCCATGGCGACTCGTGCGGCTTCTCGCCCGGCGCCAGGCCGTGGTGATGGCCAGGATCTTCGTCGGATTCATCAGCGTGGTGCGAATCATGTGCATGGTGGTGTTCCTTGCCGAAGCGCTCCTTGCCATGGAACACCAGGAAGTACATACGGAAGGAGTAGAACGCGGTCACGAACACGCCTGCCAGCACGGCAAACTTGGCGAAACCGGCGGCCGGCAGTTCGCTCAGCATCACGGCTTCGATGATCGAATCCTTGGAATAGAAACCAGCGAAGAACGGCGTACCGATCAGCGCCAGGGAACCCAACAGAGAAGTGATCCAGGTGATCTTCATGTACTTGGACAGGCCGCCCATATTGCGGATGTCCTGGTYGTGGTGCATGCCGATGATCACGGAGCCAGCGCCCAGGAACAGCAGCGCCTTGAAGAAGGCGTGGGTCATCAGGTGGAACACGGCCGCCGAGTAAGCGGATGCGCCCAGCGCCACGGTCATGTAGCCCAGCTGCGACAGGGTCGAGTAAGCCACCACGCGCTTGATGTCGTTCTGGATGATGCCCAGGAAGCCCATGAACAGCGCGGTAATGGCGCCGATCACCATGATGAAGTTCAGCGCGGTGTCCGAC
>NZ_JBFRDW010000090.1:0-12830 GCF_052113985.1 Pseudoduganella sp. RAF53_2
GCCTGATTTTCCGCCGTATCGTGCAGTGGGCGGTGGGCCGCAAGGATGCGCGCGCCCTGATGCGCCGCAATTCCCTGACTTCGCCCTATCTGTGGATGTTCTCGCTGATGGCTGTTATTCCTGCCACGGTATTCTGGCGCCATACCTGGGTACTGATGCTGTTCTGCCTGCTATTTATCATCAGTTATGTCTGGCTTTATGTGCGCATTGTGCGATTTAAAGCGCCGCGCTGGATGATTCGCCATAAGAAAGGCTAATCGCTGGAATTTAGTGTATATTGCGTTCGGAAACACTCTCATTTATTTATCTCTAAAGGAATGAAGATGGATCTGTCGAATATGTCGTCCAGCGAATTGCGCAATCTGCAGGATCAGATCAAGCGCGAATTGAAAAACCGCGAAGGCGCAGATAAGCAGAAAGCACGAGAGCAGATTTTTGCGATTGCCCAGGCTGTGGGTGTGCCTCTGAAAGATTTGCTGGGCACGTTGCCAAAATCGGGCAAGAGCGGCGGCAAAGTCGAAGCCCGCTACCGTAATCCGGCCGATGCCACCCAGAAATGGACCGGCCGTGGCCGTCAGCCGAAATGGGTCAAAGACTGGGTCGACGCCGGCAAATCGATCGACGACCTGCGCATCTGAAGTAAATCCTCTCCCGACGGCAGGGCTTGCCTGCCGTCTGCATCGCACTTACCATACCGTTTGTCCTGCCGGGCTCCCGGCCTCACTTCTTCTGTCACATCCTATGGTTTCCCTCTCCAAATCGATCTTCAAAGCTTACGATATCCGCGGCATCATCGGTAAAACCCTGGACACCGGCGTTGCCCGTTCCATCGGCCACGCATTTGGCCTGGCTGCCGTCGGCAAGGGAGAGAAAGCGGTCGTGATTGGCCGCGATGGCCGCCTGTCCGGCCCGGATCTGGCCAAAGCGCTGGCCGAAGGCCTGCAAGCGGCGGGCGTGGACGTGATCGACCTGGGCGTGGTGGCCACGCCAATGGTCTACTTCGGCACCAATATCCTGGAAACCAGATCCGGCATCATGGTGACCGGCAGCCACAACCCGCCGGACTACAACGGCTTCAAGATGGTGCTGGCGGGCGAAGCGATTCACGGCGAAGCCATCACCGGCCTGTATGAAGCAATTGCTGCGGGCCTGACCCCTGGCATCAAGGCCGGCGGCTACCGCACCCACGATATCCGCGCCGCTTACCTGGAGCGCATCATCAGCGACGTGAAGATTTCGCGTCCGATCAAGATTGCGGTGGACTGCGGCAACGGCGTGGCCGGCGCGTTCGCTGGCGACCTGTATCGCGGCATGGGCTGCGAAGTGATTGAGCTGTTCTGCGAGGTAGATGGCAATTTCCCGAACCACCATCCTGATCCGGCTCATCCGGAAAACCTGCAGGACCTGATCCGCTGCCTGCAAGAGACCGACGCTGAAATCGGCCTGGCCTTCGACGGCGACGGCGACCGCCTCGGCATCGTGACCAAGGATGGCCAGATCATCTTCCCTGACCGCCAGATGATGCTGTTCGCGGAAGAAGTCCTGTCGCGCAATCAGGGCGCACAGATTCTGTACGACGTGAAGTGCACCCGCCATCTGGCCCCTTACATCGAGAAGGCCGGCGGCAAGCCGCTGATGTACAAGACCGGCCACTCGCTGGTGAAGGCCAAGCTGAAGGAAACCGGCGCACCGCTGGGCGGCGAAATGAGCGGCCATATCTTCTTCAAGGACCGCTGGTACGGCTTCGACGACGGCCTGTACGCCGGCGCGCGCATGCTGGAGATCCTGACCAAACACGCCGATCCGTCGGCTCTGCTGAACGCGCTGCCGAAGTCCGACAGCACGCCGGAACTGCACTTGCACCTGAAGGAAGGCGAGAACTTCGCGCTGATGGACAAGCTGCGCAGCGACGCCACGTTCCCCGGCAATGAACGCATCATCGATATCGATGGCCTGCGCGTGGAATATGCGGACGGTTTCGGTCTGGCGCGCTCTTCGAACACCACGCCGGTGATCGTGATGCGCTTCGAAGCGGAATCGCCGGAAGCGCTGGCGCGCATTCAGGGCCAGTTCCGCGATGTGATCCTGGCCGCCAAGCCGGACGCCGAGCTGCCGTTCTGAATGAACATCCTGCTTGTCCGCGTCTCCTCGATGGGAGACGTGCTGCATAACTTGCCCATCGTGGCCGATATCAAGCGCCATTTCCCGGATGCGAATATCGACTGGGTGGTGGAGGAGGGCTATGTCAGCCTGCTCCGCCTCAACCCGATGATCCGCAACATCCTGCCCTGGGGCCTGCGCCGCTGGCGCAAGAACCTGGGCGACAAAGCCATTCGCGCCGAGCTGACAGGCTTCTTCCGCAAGCTGCGCGAAACGAAGTACGACTATGTGTTCGACACGCAGGGCCTGATCAAGACCGGCATCATCATGGGCGCCGCCCGCGCCCATCACAAGATCGGCCTGGCCAACGGCACCGAGGATTCGGGCTACGAAGGCATTTCGCGCATCTTCCACAGCAAGTCCATACGCGTAGAGCCGCGCACGCACGCCGTCACGCGCGGCCGCCTGGTGGTGGCCGAAGCAATGGGCTACAAGATCGACACACCGGCCGATTTCGGCCTGCCTGAAATACCGGCGAGCGCCGCACGTCCCGAGTGGATGGGCGAAGCGCCTTATGCCGTCTATTTCCATGGCACGGCACGCGACGCCAAGAAGTGGGCGCCTGCCAACTGGATCGAACTGGGCAAGCAGCTGGCGCCCATGCCTATCCTGCTGCCATGGGGCTCGCCAAAAGAGAAAGCCGAAGCCGAAGCGCTGGCGGCGCAGCTGCCGAATGCGCGCGTGCTGCCCAAGCTGTCGATGGCCGACGCCGTCGTGCTGGCGCGCCGCGCCGCACTGGCAGTGGGCGTGGATACGGGCCTGACGCATATTGCGGCGGCATTCTCGCGGCCTGTGGTGGAAATTTACGCTGACTCTCCGCGCTGGAAGACCGAGGGCAACTGGTCGCCGCGCATCATCAATCTCGGCGACAAAGGTTCGCCGCCCGGCGTGGCCGAAGTGACGGCCGCCGCCAAAAGCCTGCTCTGATCATGCGCCATTTTTATACCCTGATGTGGTGGCTCGGTTTGCCGCTCGTGCTGGGCCGCCTGTGGTGGCGCGGCCGCAAGGAGCCGGGCTATCGCCAGCACTGGGGCGAACGTCTCGGCATGTATGGCGCACGCGCCGCTAACGACGGCCCGGCGACGATCTGGGTGCATGCGGTGTCGGTTGGCGAAACGCGCGCTGCTGAGCCGCTGGTGGATGCGCTGCTGAAGCGCTATCCGCAGTCGCGCATCGTGCTGACCTGCATGACGCCGACGGGGCGCGCCACCGGCAAGACCGTATTTGCCAAGCACGGCGCGCGCGTGGTGCAGTCCTATCTACCTTACGACATGCCAGGCCTGGTGCGCCGCTTCATCGATCATTTCCAGCCGCGCGTCTGCATCCTGATGGAGACGGAAGTGTGGCCGAACCTGATCGCGCAATGCAATCGCCAGAACGTGCCGGTGGCGCTGGCCAATGCGCGCCTGAGCGAACGCTCGCTGCGCCGCGGCCTGCGCCTCGGTAAGCTGATGCGCGATGCGGCGCAAGGCGTTTCCGTTGTCGCGGCGCAGACTGAGGCCGACGCGGAGCGCGTGCGTGTGCTGGGCGTAAGCAATGTCGGCGTCACCGGCAGCATCAAGTTCGACGTCGTGGTGCCGCAAGCTGCCCTGGATATCGGCGCGCAGCTGCGCAAGCAGTTTGGGCCTCGTCCCGTGTTCCTGTGCGCCAGCACGCGCGAGGGCGAGGAGGGCATGATCCTGGAGGCCTTCCAGCAAGCGCGCGCGTCGCTGCCAGCCGATGTGCTGCTGCTGATCGTGCCGCGCCATCCGCAGCGCTTCAGCGAAGTGGAAGCGATGGTCGCGGAGCGCGGATTGTCCGTGCTACGCCGCTCTTCGCTGACCACGCCGGATGCCAGCGTGCCGCCGGAAACGGCCGTGGTGCTGGGCGACTCGATGGGCGAGATGTTCGCCTATTACACTGCCTGCGATATCGCCTTCATTGGCGGCAGCCTGCAGCCACTGGGTGGCCAGAACCTGATCGAACCGGCCGCGCTGGGCAAACCGATTCTGGTCGGCGAACACACCTTCAACTTCGCGCAAGCCACGGAGGACTGCCTGCACGAAGGAGGCGCCGTGCGCGTGCACAGCTCCGGTGCGCTGATCAAGGAAGCGGGCGGTCTGCTGGCCGACGACGCCGCGCGCGCGGCGATGGGCCAGCATGCGCTGGCATTCGCTAACCGCCACCGTGGCGCCACAGCGCGTACGCTGGACCTGCTGCCGCCAATTACATGAGCGGTCGCCTGGCTATACGAGTGGTCAGCGCAACCCGCTAAAGCTAGTTTAAAATCGGCAATGTTGCATATTTTCTATCTCAACGGAGAACAACATGCCGAACCGCCTTATCGCCAGCGCTTTGCTGGCAGCCGGCCTCGCGAGCGCGCTGCCCGCGCTGGCCGCCGACCCTTACCTGATCCRGGATGTCCGCGTCTTCGACGGCCAGAAGCTTCTGCCGAAGCGCAATGTGCTGATCGCGAGCGGCGTTATCGCCAGTCTTGAGCACCAGGGCCCTGTGCCGGAACACACGGTCGTGATCGATGGCCATGGCCTGACCCTGATGCCTGGCTTGATCGACTCGCACGTGCACGCTTACCAGAATTTCTCGATGCCGCTGCTGTTTGGCGTGACGTCGGAACTGGACATGTTCACCTCCGTGTCCGTCCTGCAGGACATGAACAGGCGCATGGAGCGCAACGAGAACAAGGACCGCCCGGACATCTTCTCGGCCGGCACGCTGGCCACGGCGCCGGGCGGCCACGGCACCGAATACGGTCTGCCGGTGCCCACGCTGACCAAGCCGGAAGAAGCCCAGCCCTGGGTGGATGCGCGCATCGCCGAAGGTTCTCACTTCATCAAGATCGTGATGGAGCCGGGCAGTGCCACACACGCGATTCCAACGCTGGACAAGCCTGTCGTGAAAGCGCTGATCGAAGCGGCCCACAAACGCGGCAAGCTGGCCGTGGTCCACATTTCCAATTTTGCCGATGCGCGTACGGCGCTGGAACTGGGGGCGGATGGCCTGGTGCACCTGTTCACCGGCGAAGCGATCGGCGATGCGGACCTGAAGTCCTTCGTCCAACTGGCCAGGCAGCGCAAAGCCTTCATCGTGCCGACCTTCAGCGTGATGGAAAGCATGGCGGGCCTGCAAGAAGAGGATGTGCTGTCAGACAAGGACATGGTGTCGCTGCTGAACAAGGAACAGATCGCGCCGCTGAAGGCCACTTATGGCCAAGCGGCCAAGCCGCAGATGCTGGTCGCACCCAATGCTGTTGTGGCAGCGCTGAAGAAGGCGGGCGTGCCGATTCTGGCCGGTACGGATGCCGGCAATACCGGCACCCAATATGGCGTCAGCCTGCACCACGAACTGCTGTCGCTGACCAAAGCCGGCCTGACGCCGTCTGAAGCGCTGACCGCTGCCACGGCGACGCCGGCCAGAGTCTTCAAGCTACCGATCCGCGGCCGGGTTGTGAAGGGCTATAAGGCCGACCTGCTGCTGGTGGACGGCGATCCAACGCATGACATCACGGCGACGCGCCGCATTGTCGAAGTGTGGAAGGATGGYGAGCCGCAGTCCGCCGTGCGCAAGGACCAGCAGGAGAAGGTCGCGCAGCAACTGGCCGCGCCGAAAGCGCAGCAGCTGGCGCTTCCCGCCGATGGCCGCATCAGCCTGTTCAGCAAGGACAAGCTGGCCAGTCCGTTTGGCGCCGGCTGGATGCCGTCCAACGACGCTTTCCTCGGCGGGAAATCCACCGTGCAGGTGGACTATCACGACGACGCCAACCGCGCGGTGCAGATCAAGGCCAATGTGCAGGCGGGCTTCGCTTTTCCATGGGCAGGCCTGGCCTTCATGCCGGGTGTGCAGCCGATGGAGGCGGCGGACCTGAGCGCTGCGCGCACCTTGCGTTTCCGCGTCAAGGGCGACGGCCAGAAATACCAGGTGATGATTCTGTCCAAGGGCGGCGCGATCCCGGCCAGCCAGACCTTTGCGGCGGGCAGCGATTGGCAGGAAGTGAGCCTGCCGCTGGATAGCTTCAAGGGCGTGGATACCAGCGCGATCACCATGATCGGCTTTAACGCCGGYCCTAAAACCGGCGAATACCAGTTCGAGCTGGCGGACGTGCGCCTGATGCCTTAATCGGCGGCGAACAGTGGTGGCAACTCCTGCGCGCGCCTGCGCAGGAGGTTTTTGGCTTCATCGTAGTGCGGATAAATGCGTCCCACATGATCCCAGAAGCGCGAGCTGTGGTTCATTTCCAGAATGTGCGCCAGTTCGTGCGCCACCACATAATCGATCAGGGGCAGCGAGAAGTGCATCAGCTTCCAGTTCAGGCGAATCACGCGCTGCACAGTGCATGAGCCCCAGCGCGTGTCGGCATTCGATAGCGAGAACGAGGCATACTGCACGCCGAGGCGCGCCGCATACATATCCAGGCGCTGCGCAAACAGTCCCTCCGCCTGCTGCTTGAACCAGTTCTTCACACGCTCCTTCAACAGGTGCTCGGTCGCACCCTGCACCAGTCCCATATTCAGTTCCATGGTCGCCGGATTGAATTCCGTGCGGTTGCGTGGCGCGTGATACAGGCGCAGCGTGACCTCGCCACCCAGATAGGGCAGCTTGGCGCCGTCATCCCACACCAGCGGTGGCTTCTCCAGACGCGCAGCGCGGCGCTGGCGGCGTTCATCGAGCTTGGTCAGAATCCAGTGCTGCTTGACGCGGATAGCGTTGTCGATATCGGCCAGCGAGCAGCGCTTGGGCGCAGTCACGCGCAGGCCATCGTCATCGACGGTAAAGCCGATCGAGCGGCGCGTGGAGCGGCGCAGTACGTATTCGAGGATGAATTCACCAACCAATAGTTGGCGTTTGTCTTGACCAGCGGTAGGTGGAGCGAGCGGAACATCGGGGCGGCGCAATTGCACCGGAGGACGCAGCAGATTGACTGTTGCGGGAGCGGGGATCGGAAAAGTCGGAATGGATGCCACTGAATTGTCGCAGGCGGCTGGCGCTTGTTGCGCGCCACCTGCAAACATTTCGAGCTGCCCCTCCGGCTTTTCCGCTGACTGCCTGGAACTTGCCTGATCGGCTAGCCAGCGTTGTAAGCGTGGGGCGAAATGACGCGCATTTCTGATTCGATCCACTGTTCCACCTGCTCCATCATGCCATCGGGCGTCTGACCCTCGGGCGAAATTGGTTTGCCTATCGAGACCGTGACCTTGCCCGGTTTCTTGATAAAGGAATTCTTTGGCCAGCATTCGCCGGAGTTCAATGCGATCGGCACCACCGGCGTTTCGGTTTCAATCGCCAGGCGCGTCCCGCCGCTCTTGTACTTGCCCTTCGCGCCGACCGGAATGCGAGTCCCTTCCGGGAACATGATAATCCATTGGCCGTCTTTCAGGCGTCGCTTACCATGCTGCACCACCATCTTAAACGCATTCTTGCCTTGTTTGCGGTCGATCGGAATCATGCGCAGCAACGCAATGCCCCAGCCGAAGAAAGGAATGTACAAAATTTCTTTCTTAAATACGAAGACCAGCGGACGTGGCATATACGCCAACAGGAAGATGGTTTCCCACGCCGACTGATGCTTCGACAGCAGGACGGCAGGACCATCCGGCAGATTTTCCCAGCCCTTGATCTCATACTCGATGCCGCAGACAACGCGCGCGGCCCAGATGATGAAGACGTTCCAGCGCGAGGTGACGTAATAGCGCTTAGGGTAAGGCAGTGGCGCCGCCAGGAAGCAGATACCGGACCAGATGACGGTCGCAACGACCATCATCAACATGAAAATCAAAGAACGCAGGAAGGCCAATCAGGATTCTCCGGTCAGGTGGCGGCGGGCGCCGTCTTCAGAATATGGGTAACGGTCGACGCAAGGTCAGGGAAGACCATTGTACCGGGCGGCAGGCCGCCGGTGGCGTGGGTCTTCTCGCCTTTGCCGGTCAACACCAGGTAAGGCACGCAGCCGCTGATGAAGCCGGCCTGCAGGTCGCGCAGGGAATCGCCCACGGTCGGCACGCCTTTCAGGCTCATGTCGAAACGCTTGGAAATTTCCGCGAACATGCCTGGCTTCGGCTTGCGGCAATCGCAGTTGTCCGCCGCGGCGTGCGGGCAGAAGAAGATGGCATCGATATCGGCGCCGACTTGCTGCGCCAGGCGATGCATCTTCTGGTGGATCGCGTTCAGGGTCGTGATGTCGAAGAACTGGCGCGCGATGCCGGACTGGTTGGATGCGATGACCACGCGATAACCCGCCTGATTCAGGCGGGCGATCGCTTCCAGCGAACCGGGGATGGGTATCCACTCCTCGGGGGACTTGATGAAGTCCGGCGAGTCGTAGTTGATCACGCCATCGCGGTCGAGGATGATCAGCTTTTCAGGCTGGTACTGTGGCATATCAGGCCGCCAGCTTGGAGATGTCGGCTACGCCGTTCATCATGCCGTGCAGCGACTGCAGCAGGGCCAGGCGGTTGTTACGCAGGGCCACATCTTCCGCCATCACCATCACGTCGTTGAAGAAGGCGTCGACTTCGTTCTTCAGCTGTGCCAGCGTCTTCAGCGTGGTGGTGAA
This sequence comes from Pseudoduganella sp. RAF53_2, assembly GCF_052113985.1. NCBI lineage: Bacteria > Pseudomonadati > Pseudomonadota > Betaproteobacteria > Burkholderiales > Oxalobacteraceae > Pseudoduganella > Pseudoduganella sp. RAF53_2. The sequence goes on from NZ_JBFRDW010000090.1 coordinate 8,708, forward strand.
ATCGCCGCCTGCAAATGCGCGGTCCACTTCCGGCTTGACGCGGCCCATTGCTTCGAACAGCGCCTTTTCGGCGGCGTCCTGCAGCACGGCCGGATTAACGGCGCCTGCCTGCTTCAGGGCTTCCTCGTTCTTCTTCAGGATGTTGGTGATGCGCTTGTTGGCGCCGGCCAGCGATTCGGATTCCGGTAGGGCGGCAAAGGCTTGCACCGCTTCCAGGCGCTGCACGATATCGTCCAGGCGGTCCGGGTTCTGCGCAACAACGGCTTCGATCTCGTTCACGCTGAAGCCGCGCTCACGCAGGATGCCGCGCAGGCGGTCCATCATGAAGGCGGTGACGTCGGCAGTCGGGTCCTTGAAGTTCGGCACGGCCACGAATTGCTGGGCAGCGTCGGTCAGCAGGGCGGAGATCGACAGCGGCAGGCGCTTCTCGATCAGCATGCGCAGCACGCCCAAGGCATGGCGGCGCAGTGCGAACGGGTCCTTGTCGCCGGTCGGCTGCAGGCCGATGGCCCAGATGCCTACCAGAGTTTCCAGCTTGTCGGCCAGGGCCACGGCGGTGCCGGTAGCAGTGGACGGCAAGGTATCGCCGGCAAAGCGCGGCTGGTAGTGTTCGGACGCAGCCAGGGCCACTTCTTCATGCTCGCCATCGTGGCGCGCGTAGTAGGTGCCCATGATGCCTTGCAGCTCAGGGAACTCGCCCACCATGTCGGTCAGCAGGTCGGCCTTGGACAGGCGCGCTGCACGCTCGGCCAGCGCCTTGTCGCCACCGAGACGGCCGGCGATGGCAGCCGCCAGCGAGGTCACGCGCTCGGAGCGCTCGGCCTGGGTGCCCAGTTTATTGTGGTACACCACGTTCTTCAGCAGCGGCAGGCGCGATTCCAGGGACTTCTTCTTGTCCTGCTCGAAGAAGAACTTGGCGTCGGACAGGCGCGGACGCACCACGCGTTCGTTACCGCCGATGATGGCTTGCGGCGTGTCGGTCGCGATATTGGACACGATCAGGAAGCGCGAGCGCAGCTTGCCGCTGGTATCGGTCAGCGCGAAGTATTTCTGGTTGGTCTGCATGGTGAGGATCAGGCATTCCTGCGGCACGGACAGGAACTCTTCCTCGAAATGGCATTCGTACACCACCGGCCATTCGACCAGGGAGGACACTTCATCCAGCAGCGCTTCCGGCATCAGCACCTGGTCGGCGCCCGCTTTCTGCAACAGGGATGCGCGGATGGCTTCCTTGCGCGCTTCGAAGCCCGGCACCACGCGCGCCTGCTCCACCAGGGTGGCGGCGTAGGCTTCGGCGTTCGGCACGGTCACTTCGCGCTTGCCCGGTGCGGTCAGGAAGCGGTGGCCATCGGTCTTGTTCGATGCGGTCAGGCCCAGCAGGGTCAGAGGGATGACGGTGTCGCCGAGCAGGGCGATCAGCGCGTGGGCTGGGCGCACGAACTGCACGGTCTCGCCGTCAGGACGTTGGTAGCTCATGACCTTCGGGATCGGCAGCTTGGTCACGGTTTCTTCCAATGCTGCCTGGGCGCCCGCTTGCAGGGCGCTGCCGGCGGCGAGCTTGGTGTAGAAGAAGGATTCGGCCTTGCCGTCCTGTGCGCGTTCCATATCGGCCACGGTGACGTGCGACAGACCCATGGCGGCCAGCTTCTTGGTCAGCGGCGCGGATGGATTGCCTTCAGCGTCCAGCGCGATGGCGACTGGCAGGATCTTTTCGCGGACTTGCTTGTCCGGCGAGGTGCCGCGCACCTTGGTGATGGAGACGGCCAGGCGGCGCGGCGTGGCGAAGATGGTAGCTTCGCTGTCGTCTTCCAGGAAGTCGCGCGCTTTCAGGCCGTTGAAGATGCCCGAAGCAAAAGCGGCGCCCAGTTTGGACAGGGCTTTCGGCGGTAGTTCTTCGGTCAGCAGTTCGATGAGCAGGGTCTGATTCATGTTCGGTATTCTTTATTTGGCGACCATCGGGAAGCCGAGGCGTTCGCGGGACTCGTAATAGGCCTGGGCCACCATGYGCGACAGATTGCGCACGCGGCCGATGTAGGCGGCGCGTTCGGTCACGGAGATGGCGCCGCGTGCATCCAGCAGGTTGAAGCTGTGCGAGGCCTTCATGATCTGTTCGTAGGCGGGCAGGGTAAGCTGCAGCTCGATCAGGCGCTTGGCTTCGGATTCGTGGTTGGCGAATTGGGCGAACAGCAGTTCGGTGTTGGAGTGCTCGAAGTTGTAGGCCGACTGCTCCACTTCGTTCTGGTGGRAGACATCGCCGTACTTCAGCACTTTCTTCTCGCCGTTCTCTTCCCACTCGGTCCACACCAGGTCGAACATGTTTTCCACGCCCTGCAGGTACATGGCCAGACGCTCGACGCCGTAAGTGATCTCGCCCAGCACGGGCTTGCAATCCAGGCCGCCCACTTGCTGGAAGTAGGTGAACTGGGTCACCTCCATGCCATTCAGCCAGACTTCCCAACCCAGGCCCCAGGCGCCCAGCGTCGGGCTTTCCCAGTCGTCTTCCACGAAACGCACGTCGTTCTGCTTCAGGTCCAGGCCCAGGGCTTCCAGCGAACCCAGATACAGGTCCAGGATATTTTCCGGCGCCGGCTTCATCACCACCTGGTACTGGTAGTAGTGCTGGCCGCGGTTCGGGTTCTCGCCATAACGGCCATCCTTCGGACGGCGCGATGGCTGCACGTACGCCGCACGCCATGGCTCAGGGCCGACCGCGCGCAGGAAGGTGGCGGTGTGGAAGGTGCCCGCGCCGACTTCCATGTCGTACGGCTGGAGCAGTGCGCAGCCCTGCTTGTCCCAATAGGTTTGCAGGGTCAGGATAATTTGTTGAAATGTCAGCATCTTTGTGTGTCGGTGACGCGCACAGGCGCGAGCGTTATCGGATCGCTAAAACGGCTCATTTTAGCGGGTTTTGCCGGGAACCTGTAGAGTTTTGCCCGCTGGGCTGGTGTTTGATTTGCCTCAAGCGCCCTGACGCAACCATTCCCACCGCCCGGCCGTCCAAATTTCCATGGACGACAGCAACGACGACTTCGACACCCGCTGGAAAACCGCCATCGCGCGCTACTTCCAGGAGTTCCTCGCGTTCTACTTTCCGACGGCCTGCGCGGCCATCGACTGGGCCGTCGCGCCCGCCTTCCTCGACCAGGACCTCGCTCCCCTCGTGCCGGACGCCCGCACCGGCTGCCTCCGGCTCGACAAACTGGCCCGGATCGCCCGCCTTGACGGGCTCAGGGAGTTRCTGGCTTGTCAGCTTGCAACGCGTTCCGGCCCCCAGTCCGAAGCGGTGCGCGAGCGGTTGATGGGCGGTACCGAGGAAGAGTTAAGGCGCTGACGCGTGGCCGTGTTGAGCGCGGCCACGCTGGAGGAGGTGTTCAGGCCTTCTTAGCCTTGCGCGACCATAGCCAGGCCCCAGCCACAGCCAGCGCGGCCAGAACGAGCATCAGCTTGTTCTGGGTGGCGATGTAGGGCGTGGTGCCGCTCATGCCCTGCACGGAGGTCGCGAGCACGCCCGGCTGGTAGTAGGGCAGCTTCTGCACGACCACGCCGTGCGGATCGATCACGACCGTGGCGCCGGTATTGGTGGCGCTGAGCATCGGGCGTCCCGTCTCCAGGCTGCGCATCTGCGAAATCTGCAAGTGCTGAGGAATCGCAATCGACTCGCCATACCAGGCCAGTTCGGACACATTCAGCAGCACCGTTGCCGACGTTGCAGAAAGCTGCTCGGCAATCTCCTCGCCAAACAGATTCTCGTAGCAGATATTCGGCAGCACCTGCTGATCGCGTACGGCAAATGGCGCCTGGATGGCCGGACCCGGCGTCTGGTCGCCCAGCGGAATCTGCATCATATTGGTGAACCAGCGGAAGCCCAGCGGAATGAACTCGCCGAACGGCACCAGGTGATGCTTATCGTAGCGGTAGGGCGCGACGCCGCGCACCGGCGACAGGCCAAGCACGCTGTTGGAATAGCGCGTCGGCGAATCCATCAGCGGGATGCCCAGCACCACGCTGGAACCGGTCTTGCGCGCAAACAGGCCGTAAGCATCCAGATAACCAGGCGGCAGCTGGTGCGGGAACAGTGGCACGCCAGTTTCCGGAATCGCGATCAGGTCAGCAGGGGTGGCAG
>NZ_JBFRDW010000091.1:0-12750 GCF_052113985.1 Pseudoduganella sp. RAF53_2
GCCTTGGTACGCTTCTTCGTCCAGGACTTCGGGGATCATCACGCCGAAGCCGTTGGGCTGGATGTCGGTGAAGCCGTATTTCGCGCATTCGGCAGTTGCGCCTTCCCACGATTCAACATCGTCCACCTGCACCTGGAACAGCATGCATTTGTGGACGGCGTCCACTTCCGGGTAAAAGAATTCGTACTCGGACTTCCCCGCGAAGCGGCCCTCAAAGCTGTAGATTGCAACAATGCTCATTGATCCGTGATCTCGTTATTGTGTTCGGAAGAGAGATACTATCACTCACTCGCCACCGTGGCGACCGTCGCCGGGGAGCGCATGCTGAATGCCAGCAGCCATAGGCATGTGCCAATTTCGCCCAGCGCGGAGGGCAGCGTGACGTAGTTTGCGTCGAAATCGGGGGAAAGCACGCGGCCAAAGACGTCGATCAGGTAGCCAAGGCAGCCCAGCATCAGCAGCATCCCAAGCACTCTTGGAATAAAGCCGGAGCGATAAGCCAGATAGCCGAATGGCAGCAGCCACAGCCCCCAGAACAGCTTGGCGATCAGGATGCCGTTGCCGTATGCCGCAAGCGCCAGATCGATCTGCTGCTGCGGCGCGGATTGGGCGACGAGTGTCAGCACATCGAGTTTGTAGCGCAGGCTAAGCAGCGAGATCGGCACGCTCACAACCGCCAGCGCCACCATCAGCACCGCAATCTGTGGACCGTAGCCGCGTAGCAGGCGGTATAGCGCAAACGGCAGCAGCAGGAAGGCCACGTAGCACAGCAGGCCCGCTGCGATACCGAGCCGGTACAACTCCAGGTGCGAAGAGATTTCGGTGGGCGGTACGTGCGACGGCACATAGCCCAGGCTGAAGATTCCGGTGACTACAACGATGAGATACAGCAGGCCCGCCACGCGCGCCACTTGCTTCTGTTCCGATGTAGCCATGGCCATGCTCCTAAGAGGGATCGCTCGCAAAGCGCAAGCGGTTGCCGTCGGGGTCCCGCAGCTGCATTTCGCGCGTCCCCCAGGGCATATCTTCCGGCGGCGCGTAAGGTGCCATGCCGCGCGACTTGAAATCCTCGAAACACGCGTCAACATCCGGCACGATGAAATAGACCGCCCCGCCCGGCTCGCAATCACCGGTATGCTCGGTCAGGAAGATGCTCTGGCCGGCACGCGTCAGCTGTACGAACAGTGGAAAGCCGGGCTCGAAGCGGTGCTCCCAATCGACCACGAAGCCAAGGCCATCAACATAGAAAGCCAGGCTGCGCTGGGCATTGGTCATGCGGAGCTGTGGGATCACGGTTTGCATGCCGTGAGCATGACGCAGAAGTAGCAAAAATGCAATCAGCCGCGGCCGGGTAAGTGGCAAGGATCGGACGGGTCGATCAGGAATGTGTCGAGCGCCGGCGAATAGGCCGCCGTGTCGGCGTTTTCGATAAAACGCAGGAAGAAGTAGTCAGCCAGCAGCTCGGCCTGCGCTTCCATATTGTAGTCACACAGCCGCAGCTCGGCAGTTAGTTCGTAATCGTAGGACAGCCCAAGCCGGATCGCGCCGCGCAAGCGCACGGGATAGCCCAGCTGGTGCTGCCACACATGCGCCATCTCATGCATGAACCAGTGCTGCATCTGCGCCGAGGCAGAAGCAAAATCGTCGAGGTAGCTGGAAGCGTGGAAGTACAGCGAGCCGTTAGGCGTGATGCAGACGTTCTTCGGCTGCACGAGAGGAAGGTAGCGGGCGTTGTGAACACGTACCCGCGAATAGTCGATGGCGTCGCCGAACAGCAAGCGCGCCATCGCTATCTCGCCCGCTGTCAGACAACGGGCGATGCGCTGCATCAGGACCTCAGCGCAGATGCTGCCTTGGCCAGCGCGGTGATGCGGTCCCAGTCGCCGGCCGCCATGGCATCCTTTGGCGTCAGCCAGGAACCGCCAACGCAAGCCACGTTCTTCAGCGCCAGGAAGGCCGGTGCGGTTTCCTGAGAAATGCCGCCGGTCGGGCAGAAGGTGATGTCGGACAGCGGTCCGGCAATCGCATTCAGCATGCCCACGCCGCCCGCCGGGACAGCCGGGAACAGCTTGAGCTGACGGAAGCCCTGCTCGCGTGCCTTCATCACTTCGGAAGGCGTCATCACGCCCGGCAGCAGCGGCAGGCCGGACGACTTGGCGGCGCCGATCAGTGCATCGGTCAGGCCCGGCGACACGCCGAACACCGCGCCCGCATCGCGCGCAGCGGCAAATTCCTCCGGCTGCGTCAGCGTGCCCACGCCAACAATGGCGCCTTCGACTGCGCTCATGGCGCGGATCGCATCCAGGCCATGCTTGGTGCGCAGGGTCACTTCCAGCACGCGGATACCGCCCGCCACCAGCGCTTTCGCCAGCGGCACGGCGTGATCAGGATCGTCGATCGCGATCACAGGGATCACGGCCGAAGTACGCATAATTTCAAGTAAGGTCATCTCAGGCTTTCTTGATCAGGAAATCTTCATCGGAACCGGGCACGGTGTTGCCCACATTGAGGCCGCCATGCAGTTCGACCGTGGTCGGAATCGGCGACGGCAGCGGGAACAAAGTAGCGCCCTTCTCCGCTTCGCACACGGTGTTGCGGAACATGGTGAACAGTTCGCGGCCCATGCCGATCTGGTTCGGCGACAGGTCGGCGGTTGCCAGCGAGCGCGCATGCCAGACATCGGAGGCCACCAGCGCTTCCAGCGTGCCGCTGGCTGCGTCCAGGCGGATCATGTCGCCATCGCGCACCAGGCCCAGAGGACCGCCGGCCAGAATTTCAGGCGACACGTGAATCGCCGCAGGCACCTTGCCGGATGCGCCGGACATGCGGCCATCGGTCACCAGCGCCACCTTGCGGCCCGCGTCCTGCAGATTGGCCAGCGCCGGGGTCAGCGCGTGCAGTTCCGGCATGCCGTTGGCCTTCGGTCCCTGGAAGCGGATTACCGCCACGAAGTCGCGATCCAGCTTGCCGGCCTTGTAGGCGGCCATGAACTCTTCCTGCGAATTGAAGGTCAGCGCAGGCGCTTCCACCGACTGGTGTTCCGGCTTCACCGCGGACACCTTCATCACCGCGCGGCCCAGATTACCCTGCACCAGCACCATGCCGCCATCCTTCGAGAACGCATCGGCCACGCCGCGCAGCACTTTCTCGTCGGCGCTCTTGGCCGGAGCATCCTTGAAGATCACGCCTTCGCCGTCATCGGACAGGAATGGCTCGGCGCAGTGGCGGCGCAGGCCCTTGCCCAGGATGGTGTTCACGTCTTCATGCAGCAGGCCCGCGTCCAGCAGCTCGCGGATCACGAAGCCGGTGCCGCCCGCAGCGTGGAAGTGGTTCACGTCCGCATCGCCGTTCGGGTAGATGCGGCACAGCAGCGGCACCACGGACGACAGCTCATTGAAGTCGTCCCAGTCGATCACCACGCCCGCAGCCTTGGCGATCGCCACCAGGTGCAGGGTGTGGTTGGTCGAACCGCCAGTCGCCAGCAGGCCGACGATGGCGTTAATGATGGATTTCTCGTCGACGATATGACCGACCGGCGTGAACTCATCGCTCATCTCGGTGATCTGCGCGGCGCGCACGGCGGCGGCAGCAGTCAGCGCATCGCGCAGCGGGGTGTATGGATTGATGAAGGCGGCGCCCGGCAGGTGCAGGCCCATGATTTCCATCAGCAGCTGGTTGCTGTTGGCGGTGCCGTAGAAAGTACAGGTGCCCGGACCGTGGTAGGAAAGAGACTCGCCTTCCAGCAGTTCTTCACGGGTCGCCTTGCCCTGAGCATAGCGCTGGCGGATTGCAGCTTTGTCCTTGTTCGACAGGCCGGAAGTCATCGGGCCGGCCGGCACGAACACCGCTGGCAGATGGCCGAAATGCAGTGCGCCGATCAGCAGGCCCGGCACGATCTTGTCGCACACGCCCAGGTACAGCACGGAGTCGAACATATTGTGGGACAGCGCCACGGCGGTCGACATGGCGATGGTGTCGCGCGAGAACAGCGACAGTTCCATGCCCGGCTGGCCCTGGGTCACGCCGTCGCACATGGCTGGCGTGCCGCCTGCGAACTGGGCCACGGCGCCGGCCTTGCGTACGGCGTCCTTGATGATGGCCGGGAATTGCTCGAACGGCTGGTGCGCCGACAGCATGTCGTTGTAAGCGGAAACGATGGCCACGGAAGGCTTCTTCACTTCCTTCAGGATCAATTTGTCGTTCGCCGGGAACGCGGCAAAGCCGTGGGCCAGGTTGGTGCAGGCCAGGGTGCCGCGTTGCGGGCGGCCCTTGACGCGGGCGGCCTCAAGATGGGCCAGATAGGCGCCGCGCGATGGGCGGCTGCGCTGGATAACCCGCGCGGTAACTTTTTCCAGGACTGGATGCAACGGCATGATCGTTCCTCATCAATGAATTGTCAGAAATTTTACTACAAAATTCCTCCTCGCCTGCATCTTTCGCATACGAGATTGAATCCGCATTATCAAACTGACAGGCATTCTTGCCTTGAATCTTCGAAGGAAGCGCTGATTTGCGCAGCTCCGTAAAAGTTTTGTAGTGAATTTACCGAGTTTTCCTGTATAGTTAAATAATATTCTCAATCCAATAGAACATCGGACAATTATGCGCCTGCCCGCTTTGACCTCTACCGCCGCATATCAGGCCCTCGAAAACCACGCGCACGACGCCCGCGAATGGGAGATGCGCCAGCTGTTTGCTAAGGACCCGCAGCGCTTCCCACGCATGACCGTGGAAGCGGCCGACCTTTTCCTCGATTATTCCAAGAACCGCATCAGTGCCGAAACCGTTGAGCTGCTGGTCCACCTGGCGCGCACGCGCGGCGTTGCTGAGCAGCGCGACGCGATGTTTGCCGGTGAAAAAATCAATATTACCGAACGTCGCGCTGTGCTGCACACCGCGCTGCGTATGCCGCGTGGCAAACAGCCGAAAGTGGACGGCCAGGACGTGAACGCCGACGTGCACGCGGTACTGGACCGCATCAAGGTCTTCACCGATAAAGTCCGCAACAACGGCTGGCTGGGCTACACCGGCAAGCCGATCACGGACGTGGTCAATATCGGCATCGGCGGCTCCGATCTGGGTCCGAAAATGGCTGTTCTGGCACTGCGTTCCTACAGCCATCCGCGCTTGAAGATGCATTTCGTGTCCAATGTGGACGGGCACGATATGGATGCCGCGCTGTCGCAGGTGAATCCTGAGACGACGCTGTTCATTGTGGCATCGAAAACCTTTRCCACCGCCGAAACCATGATGAATGCGCAGTCCGCGCGCAGCTGGTTCCTGAAGACAGCCAAGGAAGCGGATCTGCCGCGCCACTTCGTTGCGGTGTCCACCAATACCGAAGCAGTGCGTGCTTTCGGCATCGATCCGGAAAACATGTTCCCCTTCTGGGACTGGGTCGGCGGACGTTATTCGGTGTGGTCGGCAATCGGCCTGCCGGTGGCACTGGCCGTGGGCTTCGGGTATTTCCAGGCCTTCCTGCAGGGCGCGCATGAAATGGACGAGCATTTCCGCAGCGCGCCGCTGGAGCAGAACATGCCGGTGCTGCTGGCCATGATCGGCTTCTGGAACCGCCAGTTCCTGAACTGCACTTCGCTGTCCATCGCGCCGTATCACCAGGACCTGAACCGCTTCCCGGCCTACCTGCAGCAGCTGGACATGGAATCCAACGGCAAGCGCGTGACGAAGAATGGCCAGCCGGTCGATACGCCAACCTGCCCTGTCGTCTGGGGCGAGTGCGGCACCAACGCGCAGCACGCCTATTTCCAGCTTCTGCACCAGGGAACGGACGTGACGCCGATCGACTTCATCGCCGCGCTGCGCGCATCGCATGACCTGCCGGGCCATCACGATGCACTGCTGGCGAACTGCTTCGCTCAGGCCGAAGCCTTCATGAAGGGCAAGACCGATGCCGAAGTGCGCGCGGAGCTGAAAGGCGCCGGCATGTCGGCCAGCGACATCGAAGAAATGGTGCCGCACAAGCTGTTCCCGGGTAACCGCCCTTCCAATATGATCTTGATGGACCAGCTGACGCCTGCTACGCTGGGCGCGCTGATCGCGCTGTATGAGCATAAGACTTTTGTGCAAGGCGTGGTGTGGAATATCGCCAGCTTCGACCAATGGGGCGTGGAACTGGGCAAAGTGCTGGCCAAGAAAATCCAGGCCGAACTGACCGGCGAAGCTGACACCGAAGTGCATGACAGTTCTACCAACGGCTTGATCGCCAAGGCAAAGGCCGCGCAGATCCTATGAGCACTTACGACATCAGCGTCGCCTGCGACGCCGTCTCGAAAGTAGGCGAAGGCCCGCTCTGGTCGCCGGAAGAGAAAGCCCTGTACTGGGTGGACATCGAAGGCAAGGCCGTGCAGCGCCTGTGCGCCACCAGCGGCAAGTACGAGCAGTGGGCCATGCCTGCGGAGCCTTCCGCACTGGCGCGCGACGCGCAAGGCGGTCTGGTGGTCGCCATGCGCAGCGGCTTCGCGCATCTGAACACCGATAACGGCGCGCTGACGCAGATCCTGTCTGCGCCTTACGACCAGTCCACTACCCGCTTCAACGACGGCAAAGTCGATCCGGCCGGCCGCTTCTGGGTCGGCACGATCTACGAACCACGCGACAAGGAAGCCGCCGAGATGTTCGTGCTGGAGCGCGGCGCCGTGCGCAAAGCCTGGTCGGGTGGCATGACCAACTCCAACGGCCTGGGTTTCAGCCCGGACGGCAAGACCATGTACCACGCCGATACCGCTACGCACCGCGTGCGCGCTTTCGATTTCGACGTGAAGACCGGCGCCGTGTCCAATGAACGCGAACTGCGCCGCTTTGACGATAACAAGTCCTCGCCCACTTACGGCGGCCGTCCCGACGGCGCTGCGGTAGATAGCGAAGGCAACTACTGGGTCGCCATGTTCGAAGGCGGCCGCATTGTGAAACTGTCCCCGTCCGGTGAACAGCTGGATGAGATCAAGCTGCCGGTACGCTGCCCCACGATGGTCGCATTCGGCGGCGCCGACCTGCGCACGCTGTACATCACCAGCGCCAGCAAGCGTCCGGCGGAAGAACTGGCGGCCATGCCACTGAGCGGCAAGCTGCTGTCCGTACGCCTACCTGTCGCCGGCCGCATCGAGCCTGCTTACGTAGCGTAGTACCTCATTAAAACACTGACATCACCACGAAGACATTATGGCCCTTTCCGATTTTGACCTGGTTCTGTTTGGCGGCAGCGGCGACCTCGCGATGCGCAAATTGCTGCCTGCGATGTATAGCCGCGACGTGTGCGGCGATCTGCCGCCGACTGCGCGCATCATCTGCGTCGGCCGCGCCGAGAGCAGCCAGGAGGACTTCATCAAGATGGTGAATACCGACAGCCGCCCGCACAACAAAGCCGCCAAGGGCTCGGAAGAAAGCTGGACGCGCTTACTCGGCCGCATCACCTACGTATCGCTGGATGCGACCGACCCGGCCACTTACAAGCCGCTGTCCGAGGCGCTGCGCAACGACCTGTCGCTGACCCGCGTGTACTACCTGGCCACCCCGCCTGCCCTGTTCTCGCAGATCTGCGACAACCTCAAGGCCAACAAGCTGGTGGCACCGAATTCCCGCGTGGTGCTGGAAAAACCGCTGGGCCGCGATCTGGCATCGGCCAAGCAGATCAACAAGGAAGTCGGCACCGTCTTCGAAGAATCGCAGATCTACCGTATCGACCACTATCTCGGCAAGGAGACCGTGCAKAATCTGCTGGCCCTGCGCTTTGGTAATATCCTGTTCGAGCCGCTGTGGCGCCGCGAGTGGATTTCGGACGTGCAGATCACCATTGCCGAAAAGCTTGGCGTAGGCAACCGCATCGGCTACTACGACACCTCGGGCGCCCTGCGCGACATGCTGCAGAACCACCTGYTGCAGCTGCTTTGTATCGTCGCCATGGAACCGCCAACCTCGATCGCGCCGGACGCCGTGCGTGACGCCAAGCTGCAAGTGCTGCGTTCCCTGAAACGCTTCACGCCGACCACGCTGGCACAGAACATCGTGCGCGGCCAGTACCGCGCCGGCCACGTCGATGGCCAGCCTGTGCCGAGCTATCGCGATGAACCGGAAGCGCCACAGAATTCGCGCACCGAAACCTTCGTCGCCATGAAGGCGGAAGTGGATACCTGGCGCTGGGCGGGCGTGCCCTTCTACCTGCGCACCGGCAAGCGCATGGCGGACGGCCTGGCGGAAATCGTGGTGCGCTTCAAGCAGATTCCGCATTCGATCTTCAATCAGCCGACTTCCAGCTTCCAGCCGAATTCCCTGGTGATCCGCCTGCAGCCGGACGAAGGCCTGCGCATGAATCTGATGGCCAAGACGCCAGGCGAAGGCATGCGCCTGAAACCGGCGGAACTGGAACTGGACTTCCGCGAGACATTCAAGATGCCGCGCATGGATGCCTACGAGCGTCTGCTGCTCGACGTGCTGCGCGGCCAGTTGACCTTGTTCATGCGCGGCGACGAACTGGAGGCGGCATGGGAATGGGTCGAACCGATCCTGAACTACTGGGAGCAGGACGAAACCTCGCCGCTGCCATATGCCTCCGGTACCTGGGGCCCTGCCGCCGCCAGTGCCTTGATCGGACGCGATGGCCTACAATGGCGCGAAGAAGCGCTCCCGGAAGACTAAAGACTAAATGCTGCTTGACTCCATCCGCACCCAGCTCGACTCGCTCTCCAAATCGGAGCGCAAGGTCGCGCTGGCGGTGCTAGACAATCCTTCGCGCACTGTGGGTGCGAACATCACGGCGCTGGCCAAGACGGCCCAGGTGTCCGAACCCACCGTGGTCCGTTTCTGCCGCACGCTGGGCTATGACGGCTGGCACGAGTTCAAGCTGAAGCTGGCGCAGGGCCTGGCCCTCGCCATGCCGGGCATGAACGAGCTGCCGGCGCAGGACGACCTGGCGTCGGACCTGATCAACAAGATCTGCAGCCGCTCCATCAACACCCTGCTCGACCTGCGCAACAATCTGAACGCGGAACCGGTGCAGAAGGCGCTGGACATCCTGTCGCGCGCCAAGAAGATCGAGTTCTACGGCCAGGGCACGTCCGGCATCGTGGCGGCCGACGCGCAGCACAAGTTCTTCCGCTCCGGCGTACCGACCGTGGCGTATTCCGATCCGGCCATCCACAGCATCTCCGCAGCCCTGCTGCGTGAAGGCGATGCGGTGGTGGCGATCTCCCAGCGCGGCAACAACCCGGCGCTGGTGCGCTCGGCCAAGCTGGCGCGCGAAGGCGGCGCGGAGGTGATCGTGCTGGCGCCGTCCGGTACCCTRCTGTCGGAACAGGCTTCGGTGCTGATTCCGATCGACCTTATTTTCGCCACCGACCCGTACACGCCTATCTCTGCCCGCCTGGCTTACCTGGTGGTGATCGACGTGCTGGCCGTCGGCCTGGCCTTGCAGCGCGGGCCTGAATTCCGCAGGAAGATGCTGAACGCGCAGAAGGCGCTGCAGGAATTCGATATGCAGTTCGACTCCTTCATCGGCTAAACCCAAAGCAAATGCTGGTGCCAGCCACTGCGTGGCAGGCACCGGTTTCCGGCCCGCGGCTTCGCACAGGTGCCTGCCACATCGTGGCTGGCACCAGGTTTTGGCGGTAGGTTTAGCGCTTGAAATATAATCGCTGCCATGCTCGAATCTAATCTGTTTGGCCGCATCCTCGGCCTCGCCAATCTAGGCATGATGGTGCTGGACGCCGGCCAGCGCGTAATTTACTGGAACCAGTGGCTGTCCAGCCGCTCCGGCCTGTCTTCAAGCCGCGTACAGGGCTTGCAGCTGCTGGAACTCTTCCCCGAACTTTCCGGTGGACGCATGGAGCAGGCGGTGCTGACCGCCCTGTCCAGCAACCTGCCCTCCGCCCTGCCGCCCAATCAGAACCGCTCGCCCTTCCCCCTTTTCGCCGCCGGCACCTGGGGCGGTGAGCGCATCGGCCAGGCGGTCACCGTGACGCCATTCAGCGAGGGCAAGGAGCGCTACTGCCTGATCGAAGTCGCCGACGTCACCGGCACGGTGGACCGGGAAAAACAGCTGCGCGGCCAGGCCGAAGCCCTGCGCCAGCAATCCTATGTGGACGGCCTGACCGGCATCGCCAACCGCCGCCACKTCGAMGTGGCGCTGGACCGCGAACTGCGCCGCGCGCACCGCAATGGCAACGAGCTGTCCCTGCTGCTGATGGATATCGATTCCTTCAAGGCCTACAACGACCATTTCGGCCATCAGCAGGGCGACGCCTGCCTGACCATGGTGGCGGAAGCGTTTGCGTCCATGCTGCAGCGCCCTGCCGACCTGGCGGCGCGCTACGGCGGTGAGGAATTTGCCGCCGTGCTGCCGGACACGAATRCCGAGCAGGCGCGCAGTCACGCGGAACGCATTCGCGCCCACGTGGAATCACTGAAACTGGCGCACGCGCCGAAAGCCGTGCATCCCCATGTCACGCTCAGCATCGGCGTGGCCGCTTTCGACAAGTCCCGCCTGGCGGATGCCAAGTCGCTGCTGGAAGCGGCCGACCGCGCCCTGTACGCCGCCAAGCACGGCGGACGCAATCAGGTCGTGGTGGATACCGTTCAGCCTTTGTAGAAGTAGGGATCGAGCACCGTTACCGGCGTGATCTTGTCGACCGGCAGACTGTTCGCCTCGGCCGTCTCGCGGATGGCCTCGGGCGACGGTGCTTCATACAGGCAATAAGTCTTCTTCAGGTCGTCGCTGACGTAGGAGTGAATCCACGTCACGCCGCTGCGCGCATTGGCGCCGATCACGGTATTGCAAGCCTGCGCGCCTTCCGCATTGACGGGAATGTGCAAGCCCTCAGGGAAAGTGCGTTCGACGATATAGCGTGGCATGGCGGTCTCCTGTTCAGGCAACTCGGCGCGATGGCCGCATCCTTTCACCATAGTGCATAGACGCCGCTTGCGCGACCATATCCGCCACGATTTCCGCCGTTGCAGCGGAAAGCGTCCAGCCGAGGTGACCGTGACCGGTGTTGTAGAAGACGCCGGGCAGCATGCCGGGGCCGGCGCGCGGCTGCATGTCCGGCATCATGGGACGCAGACCGGCCCATGGCGTAACATCGCTCACATCGATACCCGGGAAGCTGCGCTGCACCCAGTCCACCAGCGGACGAATGCGCTCTGTGCGGATCTCGCGGTCGAAGCCGGCAAATTCGGCGGTGCCCGCGACGCGGAACCGGTCCTGGCCGAAGCGGCTGGCGACCAGCTTGAGCGCGTCGTCAACCAGGCTGACGGTGGGCGCTGCCCCGCGACTGCCGAAGGTGTTCAATCCCACCGTGATCGAATAGCCCTTCACCGGGTAGACATTCACGCGGTCGCCAAGTGTAGCGGCCAGCGCAYGGCTGGCGGTGCCGGCGCAGATTACCGCAGCGTCGATCGGGTACTCGACGATTTCCCCGCCCGCAGTGCGCGCAGTGATGGACACGCCCGGCGTGACGGACTGCACCTCATGGCCGCACAGGAAACGGACGCCGTGGCGCGCGCAGGCGCGCGCGAGGCCCAGCGTGAATTTGTGGATATCGCCTGAGCTGTCGCTGTCGGTGAAGTGGCCGCCGTAGTAATCGCCCTGCAGTGCGGGCTCGATAGCGCGCATTTCAGCTGGCGTGACGGCGCGGCGCATCAAGCCGCCCTGCGCAAGTAGCGCCGACACGCGCCCGCCATGCTCGAAGCCCGCCTTGTCGCGGTACACATGCAGGATACCCTCGCGGCGCAAATCGAAGTCGATATCTTCCGCCTGCGCCCACGCAAACAGGTGGCGGCGCGCCTCAACTGCCAGGCGCGCAATTGACACGGTGGTGTCGCCGTAGCGCGGGATGGCGGACAGGAATTCGGCAAACCAGCAGAGCTTATGCCAACTGGGCGCCGGACGAACCAGCAGTGGCGCATCCTTGCGCAACATCCAGCCTAATCCCTTGCGGACATTCGACCAGCTGTTCCAGGCTTCCGCATGCGATGCCGAAAGCTGGCCGCCATTGGCGAAGGAAGTCTCCATCGCCGGATGCGCATGGCGCTCGAACAGCGTGACGTCCAGTCCGCGCAGCGCCAGCGCATAAGCTGTGGTGACGCCGGTGATACCGCCGCCGATGACCGCAATGGATTTCATGAAAGGCTCCGATGGAGCCGAAGATGGTATCCTGCCCTGACCAGCTTTCGCAAGCAGAATGTTGCCATTCAAACCATGTCACGAATTCGCAGGAAGTGCGATATACACGATATGGACATGGCGCCGATGCACAGACATTGGCAGAAAGGCATGAAATGAGAGCAAATTACAACCCCGAAGGCAGGAGCTACAGCGCCGAAGACATCCGTATTCGCGCTGACGAGGTCGCACAGCTGACCGCCGCCCTGACGCCTCTCGCTACCGAGCTTTTCAGCCACGCCGCCTGGTTCCACACCGCAGCAGAAAGTGCTGCTGCCCTGAGCGAAGAAGCCGCCGCATTGCTCAAAGACATTCTTGCCGAAATGGATGAACAAACGGAAGTCGACGCGGAATCATCCCGGCTGGCAAGCAAATTGAGCGAAGTGCTGGCCCAGGAGCACCCGTTGCCGGAAGGCGAATGGGTGGATGCCCGCGGCAAAGACCTGGCACGCGCCATGGCCGGCTTCTGGTTCAATCTGGGCGACAGTGAAGCCATACGTGCCGATGCCTGCGACGAGCTGATGACCGGGCGTGCCAACACGCCTGCGCAGCAGGACCTGGCGACGCTGTGCGCACGC